>JACXUD010000216.1 GCA_014764025.1 Campylobacterota bacterium
GCGCGGGCTTGCTCTATCACCATATCCGTCGGAAGTGCTTTAGGACACACCTCTACACAGTTGGTACACAAAAAACAGCTCTCGAAGATATCCTTTGCCGTCTTGTCAAGCTCTAAACGCCCCTTGTGGTAGGCGCCCAAAAGGTCGATGAATCCGCGCGGGCTTGTGACCTCGTCGGCATTGACGTTATGAATGGTACAGACGGGGATACACTTCCCGCACTTTACACATGCATCTGATGTTTCGCTAAAGTTAAATATTTCGCTTGGTTGTTTGCTCATGGTCACACCGTTTTAGAGAATGTTTTCGCGCTTTGCGCATGTTTTTTCATATAGGCATCAAAAGGCATCGCGATGTTGCGGATAAGGAGCGTTCCCGTCTCGCTGCAGACTATCGCATTTGCATCCATACTCAATAACCCTTCTGCCTCAAAAGGTTTGAGTGCTTCAAGGGCATCCGCAAAATAGTTTGCGAAGTCGATACCGTAGAGCGCTTCAAAACGTTTGATATCCAGCTTGAAGTTGCTCATGAGCTCCATAATGACATATTGGCGGATTCGATCATCTTCATTTAAAACAATACCGCGCTCAAATGGGAGTTTTCCTGCATCGATGGCCGCTTCATATTCGCTCATCTCTTTAAAGTTTTGCGCGTAATAATCTACACCCTCACCGATTGATGTAAGTCCAACACCGATCAAGTCTGCACCCCCTTTGGTGGTATAGCCTTGGAAGTTTCTGTGCAGCTCACCCTTCTCTATCGCTTTAAAGAGCTCATCTTCGGGTTTTGCGAAGTGATCCATTCCGATCATCTTGTAGCCGTTTGACGTCAAATAATCAATCGTGTACTGCATGATGGCAAGCTTCTCATCAGGCAGCGGCAGGGTCGTCTCATCAATTTTACGCATCGTCTTTTTCAGCCAAGGCACATGGGCGTAGTTAAAGACGGCAAAACGGTCGGGATTGAGTGTTAGCGAGAGGCGAAGCGTCTCTTTGAATGTCTCTAGGCTCTGATACGGCAGACCGTAGATCAGATCGACATTGACCGAGACCATATTGTATTTGCGCGCAAGATCCATCGCACTCTTGGTGATCTCATAGGGCTGAACGCGGTGAACGGCGACTTGGACTTTATCGTCAAAATCCTGAATACCGAAGCTCACGCGGTTAAATCCCGCTTCGCTCAGCACTTGCATCTGCGCTTCGTCGATGTGGCGCGGGTCTATCTCACAGCTGATCTCTGCGGCATGTGAAAAGTTCTTGAAGTAGCTCTTGATCTCGGCTATCACCTCTTTAAGCTGCGGCGCGCTGAAGAAGGTCGGCGTTCCGCCGCCAAAGTGCATCTGTATAACCTCACGGTTCAGATTCACATGCCGAGATAGAATCGAGAGTTCGCGTTTAAGGTAGTCGATATAGCGAACCATCTTCTCCTCTTTGGAGGTAAAGACGACGTTACAGCCGCAGAAGTAACAGGCGTTACGGCAAAACGGCAGATGGAAGTAGAGGCTTAGCGGACGCGACGGGTCTTGGGACTCTAGTTTTGCAATATAGGCATCGTATTTGAAAGCATCATTAAACTCAAGCGCCGTCGGGTAGCTTGTGTAACGCGGACCTGGTTTGGAGTATTTGGTGAACTTTGCGAAATCGAGCATTGCAATCCTTTAAGAGTAAAGTCGCGATTATCACAAAACTTTACTAATAAAAGGATAAAGCTCCGTAGCTAAGTTATTTCTCGAATTTTCCCGCGAGTCTTTTATAGACCTCTGAACTCTCTAAAAGCTCTTCGTGTTTGCCCGATGCGACTATTTTACCTTTTTGAAGCACTAAAATCTTATCGGCATGTTCAATCGTGCTTAGACGATGGGCAATAGTGATCGTGATCTTATCTTTTGTGTACTCATCAAGTGCTCTTTGGATCCTCTTCTCGCTCTCGTTGTCAAGTGCCGAGGTCGCCTCGTCAAAGAGCAGAAGCGATGAGTGCTTGTAGATCGCTCTAGCGATTGCGATACGCTGACGCTGACCGCCCGAGAGGTTGCTTCCAAACTCCTCCATCTTGGTGTGGATTCCGTTTTCAAGATTTTGCACGAACTCATAGGCATCGGCAAGTTTTAAAGCCTCATTCACCCGCTCTTCGTCAATCTCTTGGCCATACGCAACATTGGCGGCAAGGGTGTCTTGAAAGATATAGATGCGCTGGCTTACCAACGAGATATGGTGCTTATACGAGCTATTCTCATACTCTTTGATATTGGTGCCGTTTACATAGACACCCCCCTCATCAGGGTCGTAAAAACGAAGCAGCATATTGATGAAGGTCGATTTCCCGCCGCCGCTATCTCCCACAAGGGCGATATTCTCGCCTGCTTCTATTTTGATGTTTATATCATCCAAAATATAGTACCCATCATACCTCAGTTTCACATGCCTAAACTCTATCTCTTTAATATCTTGTTCAAGCTCTTTTGTGCCGTCCGTAATGCGGCTTTGGGTGTCCAAGACCTCGAAGACGCGCTCGCTTGCGGCAATGGCGTCTTGAATTTTAGAATAGATGCTTCCTATACGGCGAACAGGCTGAAATACAAGCCCTACGGCCGTCAAAAAGGCCGTGAACTCACCAACGCTCATACGCCCTTCGTAAACTTCATGCCCCCCTACGAAGATAACCGCGGCAAGCCCTGCCGCGCCCACGACCTCCATGAGCGGCGAAACGATCTCGCCGACATAGACCGATTTCATGTTGATCTTAAAGAATTGTCTGTTTTGTTCGCTAAAACGCGCCACTTCAAACTTCTCGGTCGCGTTTGCCTTGATGATCTCGGAGTTGTTAAAGACCTCGGTGAGTCGCGTGACCACATCGGCATTCTTGGCCTGAGAACGATGAGAGTATTTTTTAAGCTTCTTTGCGATCAAAATGAGCGGATAGACGATAAGCGGCACGACGATAAGCGAATAAAAAGCGAGTGTGGCGTTGAGATAGATGACATACCCGATGAGTGCTACGACGGTCAGAACTTCTCGGATGAGTTCGGGCAGCATATT
>JACXUD010000217.1 GCA_014764025.1 Campylobacterota bacterium
CAAGATTAGAGGAGAGCTACGATGCACTTGAGAGCGAAGAGGTGCTCGAGTTTATGGTAGAGCGCGCAAAACACTACGGCAACCTCGTATTGCTGAATATGGCCTCGATACAACCTTATAAACGTATTTTGACTCTAGAGGATTATGACGGTTCGGTTGTGAAAATAGAGCTAGAGAAGTCACACCCGAGCGTTGCGGCTATGGCCGATTCGCTCTTTGCAAAGTCCAAAAAAGCAAAACAGAAGCTCAAAAACCTGCACATAGAGCGCACTTCGCTCAAAGAGAAGATGGAGCACATCAGACACTTTATCTACACCGTCGAAGAGGCGAAAGATATCGCCAAGATACAGCTCTTGTTCCCAAAACAGCAAAAGGGCAAGAAGCAAAAGCAGAGCGACTCTATCGAGATCTTTTGGATCGAGGGGTACAAAGTGATGCTGGGCAAGAGCGAAAAGGGGAACATCGAGTTGCTTCAAAACGCCAAAGCCCGCGATATTTGGCTGCATATGAAGGATATGCCCTCGGCTCACGTCATCATAGCCACGGACAAGCAAAACGTTCCTATGGAGGTGATTGAGAGTGCGGCGCGCCTCTGCGTCGATTTCACGATGTTTCAGCAAGGGCGCTTTTTGGTCGATTATACTCCACGACGTGAGGTAAAGATACAAGAGGGTGCGAATGTTCTTTACTACAACTATAAGACCATCGAGGTGGATACAAGGAGCTAAAAACTCCTCCCCGGTCATCAAAGGAGTCAATTATGGCAGTAGGACCGATAGGAAATGCGATCTATGTGAATCAGCAGAGCATTACCGTGGCAAACGTGCAAGCTAACCAGAATAACCGATTTGACCTGCAAAACTTGGCCGCTCAAGCCGCCGTGAACGAAAAAGACGAAAAGGTGATGGAGGTTCGGCCGACCGAAGAGAACGAGATGGTCGATGCCGACAGAGAGCACCAAAAAGATGAAGCGGACCAGCAGAACAAGCGCTCTAAAAAGCACTCTGAAGATGAAGAGGAGAGTGAAGAGACGAGCACGCCGCTGAGAAGATTAGATATTAAAGTCTGATAGGCTATAATTTTATTCAAGAAATGCGGGAGTATTCGATGAGCATCTTTGAAGCAGATAGAGAGAGAATAGTGACGGGTGCCGCACTTGTAGCGGCCGTATTGGTAGTAGGATTGATCGATAACTTCTTTTTGATGTGGCTGCTTTTGGGGGCCGTCTATCTGCTGGGATTTAAAGAGGCGATGAAGCTTTACGGCGTAGAGAAGGACTCTTTGCTGGTCTATGCACTTGGCATCTGGCTTATTGCGGGCGTTTACCCTTACGGTGACGATCTATTCGTGCTTGCGGGTGTGGCCTATGCAAGTATGGTCGCATATAACAAAGAGCTGGAGTGGAAGGATTTTCTTCCTTTCATCTATCCGACCGCCGGGATGCTCTTTATCTTGACGATGTATCAAGAGTACGGCGTCGTCTCGCTACTGTGGCTCTTGGTGGTGGTTGCGATGAGCGACATCGGTGCTTACGCGGTGGGCAAAAGCATCGGCAAGACGCCTTTTTGTGCGACAAGTCCTAAAAAGACGATGGAAGGGGTCGTGGGCGGTATAGTGTTGGCAACGATCGCAGGCAGTTTCGTGGGGCTTACGTTTGTCACTTTCATGACCGCTTTTATCATCTCTTTTATGGTGTCAGTGAGCTCAATATTCGGTGATCTTTATGAATCAAGCCTCAAGCGTGCGGCGGGTGTGAAAGACAGCGGCAACATCCTTCCGGGGCACGGCGGGGTGCTTGATCGAATAGACGGCTACCTCTTTGGCGGGGTAGTGATGCTTGTACTTCTGCGTGGTCTGGTGTAAACATTGGTTCTTTTAGGTTCAACAGGCTCCATCGGCGTCAATGCACTTGAGATCGCCAAACTCTTCGGCATCAAAGTAGAGGCGCTTATTGCGGGGCGCAATATCGATCTGCTGAATAAACAGATAGAAATTCACATGCCAAAAACGGTGGTCGTCGAGCGTGAAGAGGATGTCGTCAAGGTCAACCACTCTAACGTCCTATACGGAAAGGCTGCAATTCTCAAAGTGATCGAGGAGTCGCAGAGCGAGCTGATCATCAACTCGTTGGTGGGCTTTTTAGGGCTTCGCCCGACGCTCAAGGCCATCGAGTGCGGCAAACGCGTCGCACTTGCCAACAAAGAGTCACTCGTTGCCTGTGGGGCCTTTATAGATACCTCTAAAATCTCTCCCATAGACAGCGAACACTTCGCACTCTGGTATCTGCTGCAAGAGCGTCCTATCACCAAGATGACCATTACGGCAAGCGGCGGTGCATTCCGTGACTGGCCGATAGAGAAGCTTTCACATGCCACCCTTGCAGATACGCAGCGCCATCCGAACTGGTCGATGGGGCAGAAGATTACCATCGACAGTGCAACGATGGTCAATAAGATGTTCGAGCTTTTAGAGGCCAGATGGCTTTTTGGCGAGGGTGAATATGACGCCATCATCGAGACCAAATCGCTGATGCATGCCGTGGTCGATTTTAAAGACGGTTCATCCACCGCGCATTTTGCCAACGCGAATATGCAGCTTCCCATCGCATTTGCGATCGACCGCAATATGCAAGAGTCGATCTTAAAACCCGTCAATCTGGCAAAGGTCGGCTCTTTGGAGTTTCGCAAGATCGACGTGGAGCGCTACCCCGTGTGGCAGATCAAAGATGAGCTGCTCGCTCATCCAAAACGCGGTGTCGTCATCAATGCCGCCAACGAGGTGGCAATCGAGCGTTTTATCGCAGGCGAGATCGGTTTTATGGATATCCACACCACTATTTTAAAAGCTTTTGCACTCTTTGTGAATGAGCCCCAAAGCGTTGCCGAGGTCTTTGAACTTGATGAAGAGGTCCGTGCTTTTGCACGGGTGTGTTTATAGATGAATCTGATTCTCTCTATAGAAAGCAGCTGTGACGACAGTTACTACTTTTTTAAACGCCAAATGAGCAGAGCCCATTTGACTACGCTAACGCTTGGT
>JACXUD010000039.1 GCA_014764025.1 Campylobacterota bacterium
TTTGATCACCACTGGAAAGAGAAGGGTGAATACGATAAAGATCTAGAAGAGTACACTGAAGTTGTAAAACATGAGATGAAAGAGTTCAAATATGACTTCATCCACGTAACTCCGCCGATGAAAGCTCCGGACGTTGTAGGAAACTCACCTATTGGTTCAGAAAAAGGATGGGTACCTGTAAACAAAGAGACTCTTCAACACGTTAAATACAAAAATGTATGGTGTCTAGGTGACGTTGCGGCCGTTCCAATGGGTAAAACAGGCGGATCTGCTCGTAAACAGTACAAAGTTCTCGTTGACAATATGATCGCTACTATGGAAGGTAAATCTGAACTTCCAAGCAAATACGGCGGATATACAGTTTGTCCACTTATCACAAGTATCGGAACGGTTATGCTTGCCGAGTTCGACTGGAGCAAAAAACCGACTCCTTCATTCCCGCTTGACCCGACGAAAGAGAGATGGATCTGGTGGTTACTCAAAGTCTATGTACTCAAACCTATGACTATCCACGGAATGCTTTCAGGGCGTGCATAATAAAATCCTCTTATACGAGGGTTTTACCAAGCGTTACACTTTTTTGATAAAAATGCAACGTTAACTTTGTAATATATATTCGTTTTATCTTTATATGTTACAATGTTCTAATTTTACAAGGAGAAAAAATGAAAACAATCGCAAAAATTGCTTTAAGTGCTGTTATCGTTCTTGGTATGAGTGCTACTACTGCGTCTGCTGACGTTGCTAAAGGACAAAAACTTTATCAAAAGAAATTAAAATCAGGATGTGGTATCAGCGGTGCTGCTATGGCCGGTAAACACACTCAAGGTGAGTGGGAAGAGCTTAAAGAAGCAGGCAAAGTAAAAGCTGAAATCGAAAAAATCTGTCCGGATCTTAAAGGTCTTAAAGATGATTATATCAATGATCTTTATGACTTCTTCTACGAATACGGAAGCGATAGCGGAAACGTTCCATCTTGCTAATCCCTCTATGAGTCACGCTCTGTGACTCATATTTTTTACCCTTTTTAATCCATTTCATCTCATTAATCTACTATAATCACTTATGCGTTTTGAATACATCTATTTGCTCTGTGCACTTTTACTAAGCGGTTGTGACTCGCCGACATCCACGCCCAATCCACTCTCTATTCATAATAACGGCCTTGGGGCGATCCATGCCGACACACCTTTTAAGCTGCACGAAATCGAATCAAAGCTTCGCAGCTACCGTGTCGAGAGCTACAGCGCCTCGCCCAATTCAAAGAACAAAAGCCTCATGAGAGTTTCACATGCCAAAAGAGATGTTGCCTATATCAGCACCTATTCACATGCCAAAGAGCATGCCGACGTCGATGAGATCATCGTTGTCTCCGATATCGTCACGACCCCATTTAAGACCAAAATCGGCAAGCCAAGAGAGAGCGGTGATATATTCACATGCCAAGAGCATCAAAAGCATCTGCTCTGCACCTCTGCAAACCACGGCAACTTAAGCGCCGTTTTTCAAATGAATGCAGACCGTGAGTGGATTTTAGAGGAGATCGTTTGGAGTTCACATGCCAAAAATTAAAGAGTTCGCAAAAGCAAGATCGGCCATAACGGCGATAGAGATCATTGCGGATGATTTTGTAGCTATAAGCTCAAAGTACCACGGTATTAAAGTATTTGATGCAAAAACCCTAGAGAGCGTACGATCGATCTTTCATGACTCCATCAACTCACAGCTTAGCGCTATAGCTTTTAGTCCGGACGGAGAGCATATAGCTTTTTCTCAACTCCATGCGCTTCTCATTTTTCACATGCCGACAAAACGAATCGCAGAGACTATTCACACCCACGGCGAAGAGATCACGCTCCTTGCATTTGATCCCTCCTCTACCTATATCATCGCTGGTACGAAGAATGGAAGGGTTTTGCAATACAAGCTGGGTGCGACGCTACCGCTCTCTCGATTGTGCTCCTTTCCGCATGAACGTCCGCGCTCTAAGATCAAAGAGAACTATGTGAGTGCACTCGCCTTTCACGGCAGCAAGATAGCATGCAGCGGTCTTGGCGGTGCGGTGGTTGTTAT
The DNA here is from genome assembly GCA_014764025.1 of Campylobacterota bacterium. Lineage (GTDB taxonomy): Bacteria > Campylobacterota > Campylobacteria > Campylobacterales > Sulfurimonadaceae > JACXUD01. Next base: position 2,074 of record JACXUD010000039.1, read on the forward strand.
GGATCTCTTTTCACATGCCAACAAAGCTGTTTTCAACCTCAGCAGCTGGCGCAAAGATGCACTCTGCTTTGTAGATAAGAACCGACTCCTCTGCGGCGGCAACGATGGCACTTTGCAGCTCTATTCACTCAAAGACAGGCGTCAGCACAAGAGTATGCTCACCCCCTTTAGCTTCATCAAACAGATACTTCTTATGCCCAATCCCAACTATATTATGGTTGTCGGGGATGCCTCATACGTCTCAATCATCGATATAGTAAAACAGAAGATCGTTCATGCCAAATATATCGATTTCGGCAGCGATATCGAAAAGATCGTTATCCATTCAGACGGTTCGCTCTTTATTGCACTCAGCTCGGCGACTCTCTTGCATGTCGAGCTTCCAAGCATACATAAACTCAAATCGCTCATTTTGCACAATCAGCTCGATGAAGCCTTTATGCTGGTCGCTCGTGAGCCTATGATCCAAAACTCCCCCGAGCATATTCTGCTTGAACAGAAGTACGACTACTTCTACCAAGAGGCGATCGCAGCGCTTCTGAATCAAAAACCCGAGCTTGCCAAACAGCACCTAGCGATGTTCCAAGAGGTGCCTCAAAAAAAAGAGCAGATACGAGAGCTCTTCAAATCCTTTGGCCACTATTCGCACTTTCATTCGCTCTTTTTGGAAAAACGATTCGGGTTGTGCTATGCGATCGTAAAAAAGTATCCGGCTCTTAAGCATACGCCGCTCTTTAAAAAGCTTGAAAAGCAGTTCAAAGAGACCTTTGCATTCGCTCAAAAGCAGATACTTTTAGGACGCGACGATGTCGCGAAATCGATACTCGGCGAATATATGACCGTTGAGCTCAAACGCCCCATTCTCAACCTGCTCCTTAAACACAACAAGGAGTTCCTGGAGTTTTTAAAAGCGATAGAGCAACGCGACTATAAGCGTATCTATCAGCTGGTCAAAACCAATGAGCTCTTTGAGCAGATTCCTACCTATATCGCTTTAAGCCAGGAGATTGAATCGCTCATAACCGAAGTAAAACACTCCATCAAAATCGGTGATATCGCCCATGCCAAAGAGAGTCTCGACAAACTCCAAACGATGCCGCAGCTGGCACAAAAGGTAGAGAGACTGCAGTTTGAGTGCAATAACGTCCTCAAGCTTCAAAAGGCTTACGGCGAAAAGAATATCAAACGCTGCTACGAGCTGATCGACTCTTATAGATGTTTGGGCAATATGGAGCTTGGCGCTACGCTTGAAGATGAGTGGAGAGATTTAGTAAAGCAGTGCGAGATCTATGCACTCGAAGGCAATGTACGCAGTATCAAAGCATCACTCGGCGAGCTAATCCGGCTTGAATCACGCAAAGAGAAGGTCGGAACACTCCTACGTCTAAGCTTTCATACAAAAATCAGGCAGCTGATGCAGCATAAAAGCTATAAAAAATGCGAAAGCATCATCTACTCATACATCGACATCTTCGGTATTGACAGCGAGATACGTCACTTTATGCAGGAGTTCGAATCGCTTAGCAAGAGAGAGCTTGCGATCACCCAAAAAGCCGGCGATATAAAGCGCGATGCCTGGCTCGATTCACCTTTTATAACGAGTCATTTGTCTTCATGATCTCGATGAGCTTCTGAACGCTCTCATCAAAACCTATCTGCTCATCGGCATCTTGGCTCATGAACTCCTGCATAGGTTTTTGCTTCTTGATCGCCTCGTCAAGCTCCGGGTCGGTTCCCTTTGCATAAGCCCCGATGCGTATAAGCATCTCATTCTCTTTTAAAAGGGTGTAGAGGCGGCGAAAACGTCTAACCGCAGCCAGATGATCCTTGGAGATGATATCGTTCATTACACGCGATGCGGAGTTGAGCACATGTATCGGCGGATAGAGACCAAAATCTGTCAATTCGCGCGAGAGGACGATATGCCCGTCCAGAATTGAGCGTGACTGATCGGCGATAGGGTCGCTCATATCGTCACCCTCGATAAGAACCGTAAAAAAGGCGGTGATACTCCCTTTGCCCTCCTCTTTTCCGGCACGCTCCATCAGCTGCGGCAAAAGGGTCAGCGAGGATGGCGGGTAGCCTTTGGATGTGGGCGGCTCGCCGAGGGCTAGACCGATCTCGCGCTGCGCCATGGCAAAACGGGTCACGGAATCCATGATAAAGAGCACATCCAGCCCTTGGTCTTTAAAGTACTCTGCCACGCTCATCGCGGCAAACGCACCGTATTTACGCATCAATGGCGAATCATCGCTTGTCGCGACGACGATGACCGTATTCTCAAGATTGCCGGCAAGATTCTTCTCTATGAACTCAGGCACCTCGCGCCCACGCTCACCGATAAGCGCTACGACTTTAATAGGTGCCACCGAGCCGCGGACAATCATCCCCATAAGTGTCGATTTCCCTACACCGCTCCCCGCAAAGATGCCGAGCTTTTGCCCTTTGCCGCAGGTCAGCAGTCCATCGATGCTCTTCACGCCCACGCTAAAGACCTCGTTGATCATACCGCGTTTGAGCGCAGGGATAGGAGCTTTGATGATAGGAGAGAGTTTAGTCGTACCGAGTGGGCCTTTTTCATCGATAGGGCGCATAAACGGATCGACAACGCGCCCAAGGAGTGCACTTCCTACGGGAATATTCAGACCAGTTGAATCTAAAAAGACCCTATCACCCGAACAAAACCCCTCGACAAAACTAAAGGGGGTAATGTAAAAAGTTGAACCGTCTATCTCCGTGACCATTCCTACGGTCTCTTCACCGCTCTCATTGGAGACGATCTTCACCATATCGCTGATGCTTACTTTAAGACCCTTGGCGGTAATGACCGTTGCATTGATCTTTACGACCTCCCCGAAGGGGACGGAGTAGCTTTTGGAGGAGATTCGCTCTTTAAGGGATGAAAACGGCATGTGAAGTTAGTAACGGCTTCCCGAACGTGAGTTTATCAACGAGAAGAATTCGCTTCGAGTCTTCTCATCTTTTTTGAATAAGCCTCGAAGTGCCGACGATGTCGTCGTGGAGTTTATCTTCTCTACGCCGCGCATCTCCATGCACATATGGCGGGCTTGTATCACCACGGCAACCCCTTTAGGCGCTATCGTCTGCATGATCGCATCGGCTATCTGCTCGGTAAGCTGCTCTTGGATCTGCATACGGCGCGCAAAGACATCCACGACACGAGGTATCTTGGAGAGACCGACCACTTTTCCGTTTGGAATATATGCCACATGCGCACGACCGATAATAGGCAATAGGTGATGCTCGCACGTTGAGTAGAACTCGATATCCTTTATAAGCACCATCTCATCGTTTGAGGTCGTGAACATTGCAGACTCCAAGATCTCTTTGGGGTTCTCTTTGTAGCCGCCGTAGATAAACTCATAGGCCTTTCGAACGCGCTGCGGCGTCTTTAAAAGCCCCTCTCTTTGCGGGTCTTCCCCCACATGCAGCATCATTGTCTTGACTGCATTTTCAAATTCTAGATCGTTACTGTTTTTCAAGGTAGCACCTTCTTTGATTTATTGTCAGGATTCTATGAGCTTAACTCATTTGATTTGTAGTGTTAGGGTAGCAAGAAATTGCTTTTAATCTCTTTTGGCATGTGAATTCACATGCCAAAGCACTAGAGGACAAGTACGTGCGGTACGATAAGCGGGTATTTTTTGAGCTTTCTAAAGATATGTTTGCGAACCACCTGGCGAAGATCGTTCTCAAGCGCTTTTGGATTCTCTATCAAGCCGTCTTTCATGTGTAGCAAGAAGTGCTCTAATACGTCTTCCATCTCGTTTGCGAATGCTTTGTCCTGCTTGTCGGATACAAGACCGAACGAAGTTACACGCGGTTTGGCGATCATCTTCGAGTTTTGCGCACTCACTTGAGCCACGAGCATCACGACGCCGTCAGATGCAAGTTTTTGGCGATCAAGTACGATATCGTCATCGATTTGATGGTTGTTTTGGTTGTCGATGTAGATCTTGCCCGTACGAACCGTTTTGACCTTACGCATATATTTTGCCGAAACCTCGACCGAGTCACCGTCGCTCATCAAGAAGATATTGCGCTCCGGTACACCGCACATGACCGCCGTCTCTTTATGCTTCATGATATGGTTGTACTCACCGTGAACCGGCAAGAAGAACTTAGGGTTCACCAAACGAAGCATCAACTTCTGCTCTTCGATAGAGGCGTGGCCCGATACGTGGAGATCTCTGTCCGAGCTTACCCTTGCACCTGCACGCTGCAAGTGGTTTTGCATAGCAGAGATAGAGCCTTCATTACCAGGGATAGCACGTGATGAGAGGATGACCAAGTCCGTCGGCTTGATCTTCACATGCCGGTGTTCACCGATCGCCATTCTAAAGAGCGCAGAGCTCGGTTCGCCTTGGCTTCCCGTAGTTACGATCAAAATATCTTTATCGTTTGAGCGAGCGACCTCCTCTGCATCGATGAAGATGTTTTTAGGGAAACGGATGTAGTCGTACTGCATCGCCATCTCAAGGTTTTTCTCCATAGAACGTCCGATAACGCACACTTTACGCCCATACTTCACACCATATTGGATAGCTTGATAGACACGGTGCATATTTGAGCTAAACGTCGAGAGGATTACCCTACCCTCTGCTTTTGAGAAGACGCGATCCAGTGCAGGTGCTACCGTGAGCTCTGAGGGTGTCCATGCAGTGTTGTATGAGTTTGTAGAGTCGCTTAAGAGGCACAAAACACCCTTCTCGCCGTAATGAGCAAATCTGTGAAGATCGGGTGCATAACCGTCGATAGGCGTGAAGTCCATCTTAAAGTCACCCGTGTGAATGATTGTTCCCGCTTTTGTAGTGATCGCCAAAGAGGATGAGTCGATGATCGAGTGCGTCATATGCATCCACTCAACTTCAAACTCCTCGCCGATCTTATAGACGACACGCTTCTCAATCGGATTGAAGTAGCGGCGCATATCACGAAGGTGGTGCTCATCAAACTTCGCACCGATCATCGCAAGCGGAAGAGCCGTTCCATATACCGGGAACTGCATCTCTTTAAAGAGGTAAGGCATCGCACCGATGTGGTCTTCGTGCGCATGGGTAATGATTACGGCGACAATCTTGTTTTTGATCTCGCGAAGATATGAGAAATCAGGAACCAAGATGTCAACACCGTGCATATCTTCATCAGGGAAGCTCATCCCCACGTCGATGATGATCGCCTCTTTCTCGGTCTCGAATACGGTGATATTCCCGCCGATCTCGCCAAGACCGCCAAGCGGTGTGATGCGTATCTTGTCATTTGAGTTGAGGTCAAGTTTGTAGTGTGGGTTGAGACGCTGCTTCTGTCCCTCTTGATTTTTGAGCGCACACTCTTTAAGCACAGGGTCTATCGGCGTACCTTGACGACGGTTGCGGTTGCCGCCGCGATTTTGCTTTTGGCTCTGCTCTTCGCCGCCCTCTCCTCTTGGTTTTGCGTTGCTGTTTTGCGCCGGATTGCCTTGTTGAGCGTTTTGATTGCTGTTCTGCGGTTTGCGTGGTCTGTTATTGAATCTTCTGTTGTTTCTTCTGTTTTGCGAGCTCTGCTCTTTAGTCGTATTTTGGTTTTCCTCTGCCATCCAAACTCCCTGTTTTCAATTTTGTATAGAGTTGGTGATAGTCAGTGGTAGAGATCTGATGAGGGCGAAGATTGTGCTCTAAATCTAAAGAGTCGAAAATCTCTGCGAGTAGCGCTTTATTATAACTTGAAGATAAATTTTTGATAGCAGTTTTGCGAGGCTGCGAAAATGCAACTCTCAGCAACGTCTCAAAACCGCTATCCGTTCGGCTTGAGTGTTTTTTTATCAACATCACAGCCGAATCAACTTTTGGTTGCGGATCAAAAGCGGTTGGCGGGACGATCACGACTATTTCAGCCTCCCCCACGCTCTGAGTGATGACACCCAAGCTACCAAAAACTCTATCTCCGTTGTTTGCACAGAACTTCTGTGCAACTTCAAGCTGAACCATTACAAGTAAATTTTGACATTTTGGATCTGCGAGGGCTTTTAATATGATGTTCGTAGCAATATAATAGGGCAAGTTTGCCACTAAATCATACGGCTCATCTACAAGCTCACTCTTCCAAGCTTCTAATACGTCTCCACAATTGATGTGAAGCTGCTTGGTGGCAATCTCTTTTGCAAATTTCTTATGTAATAGTTCACATAAGTCGGTATCTACCTCAAAAGCCTCTACGCTTTTGACATTAACTAAGAATTTAGTTAAATCACCTAAGCCAGGCCCAATCTCTACGATCTTATTGTCGTTCTTGGGCATCGCTTCGATGATCTTGTTCAGTACGGAGCCATCTTTTAGAAAGTTTTGGCCAAACTTCTTCTTTGCTACCACGGCTTCGCTATTCATGCGCAGGATTTTATACTATCTAATCTTATAGTAAGGTAACACTGCGCACGATTTAACAAAATTAGTGTACAAAAAGGAAATAATATACGCCCACACCGCTATATGAGGTGATACTCATTCCCAAAAAGACCAACTTGCCGAGCTTTTTATGCGATTTTACGATTGCCGGTGCCTTGAGCCTATACTCTTTGACCGCGCTATAGATAAGGATCGTCCAGCCTATGACGCTGAGAAGCGCGACCAAGATGTGTGCAATAAGATAGAGTGTCAAAAAGGTTGCATTCACGTTGGCCTGTTCCACATAAAGCGCGAAGCCGCCGGAGAGTCGAACACCCACTTCAAAAAGTACCACCATCAAAAGTGTTACGATAAACGTAGTAAGTTGAAATCTGTAGTGTGTTTCGTAATTTTTTTTGACAGCCAAAACAATTCCGATTCCCAATAGAATAGGCAAGAGAGCAAAAAAGAGAGTAACGACATCCATATACAATGGTGCCTGCGTGCCGAAAAAACCTGTTTCAAACATGGGTACTCCTAAAGGGCATCTCTAAAAACTCTACGCGGTTTTAGAGGTGCCCTAAAATTTTTGCAAGTCTAGCAGAAGATAATCAACGAGCTAAACCTAACCATAAGCCAAGCGGAGTATAATTGCGCTTATCTAAAAAATGAGGACCCTTCGATATGAACTATTTTGCCAAAAGAATCATTCCATGTCTTGACGTTAAAGACGGCAGAGTAGTAAAGGGGGTCAATTTTGTCGGGCTCAAAGATGCAGGCGATCCGGTAGAGGTAGCAAAGCGTTACAACGAAGAGGGAGCTGATGAGCTTACATTCTTGGATATTACAGCCTCGAGCGACAACCGTGACACGATCGTAGATATCGTTGCTCAAGTAGCTCGCGAGGTCTTCATTCCGCTGACCGTGGGCGGCGGTATCCGCAAGCTTGACGACATCTATAAACTGCTGAATGTAGGGTGTGACAAGGTGAGCGTCAACTCTGCGGCAATCAAACGCCCTGAACTTATTGACGAGGGTGCAAAACGTTTTGGAAGCCAGTGTATCGTCACGGCGATCGATGTCAAAAGAAGCGGTGAGAAGTATCACGTCTTTTTAAACGGCGGTCGTGTCGATACGGGTCTTGATGCACTCGAGTGGGCCAAAGAGGTGGTTGACCGCGGAAGCGGCGAGATTTTGCTCACCTCCATGGATGCAGACGGCACAAAAGCTGGATTTGAGCTCAATATCACCGAACAGATCGCCCGCGCGGTGAATGTACCGGTCATTGCCAGCGGCGGAGCAGGGACGATGGAACACATCAAAGAGGCATTTTTACACGGTGCCGACGCAGCGCTGGCCGCAAGTATCTTTCACTATAAAGAGATCGATATAATGGAGCTCAAACACTACCTGCACGACAACGGCATAGCGGTTCGTCTATGATCATCTGCGCAGGAAACAACGAAACATTCGATTTTGCAACCCCTATGGGAGTAGGGCTGGTCGAGACGGCCATGAACCTTACGCGCCTCTGTCTCTTTGACAAGCCGGAGTTTCTGCTTTTTGTCGGCAGTGCAGGCAGCTACGGCAAACATCAGATATTCGATATCGTCGAATCCAAAACCGCGGCCAATATCGAGCTTGCCTTTTTAGACAACTGCGCCTATACGCCCATCGACAACGTCGTAACTACGAACACTTCCAATATGCCCGATATCATCATAAACTCATCCAACTACATCTCCACATGCCAAGAGAAAACAAAGAAGTTTTTAGACTTTGGGGTAGGGCTTGAAAATATGGAGTTCTTCTCCGTACTGCGAGTGGCGCAAGAGTTCAATATTCCTGCAGGCGGCGTCTTTTGTGTGACTAATTTTACGAATCAAGATGCGCACAGAGATTTTTTAGCCAACCATGAAAAAGCCAAAGAGCTTTTAAGTCGGCATGTGAAAAGACGAATAGAGGAGTTAACGAAACGATGAGCACACTTAAACCCTCGATCATGGATTTTACGCGCCAAGAGCTTATGGAGCAGATCAAACCCTCCTTTCGCGTCAAACAGATTTTCGGCTGGACTTACCACAACTTCGTAGATAGTTTTGATGAGATGCAGAACCTTCCAAAAGCAATGCGTGAAGAGCTTGCACAGAAATACCTGCTGAATCCTCTGAAAATCGTCAAAAAAGAGCTCGCAAGCGACGGAACGATCAAATATCTCTTTGAACTGCAAGACGGCAAGACGGTCGAAGCGGTTTGGCTGAAGATGAAAGAGGAGCAAAGCGACGAAGATGGCAATACGACCCAAGAGGCAAAATACACAATCTGTGTCTCAACACAGGTAGGATGCAAAGTAGGGTGCGCCTTTTGTCTGACCGCAAAAGGGGGCTTTACTCGTGACTTGACCCCGGGCGAGATCGTCGCGCAAGTCGTTTCACTCAAAAAAGACAACAACCATGCTCACAACAGAAAGATAAACATCGTCTATATGGGGATGGGTGAACCGCTCGATAATCTCAAAAACCTTGCAAAAGCGATAGAGATCTTCAAAGACGAAGAGGGCCTTGCAATCGGTGCGAAACGCCAAACCGTCTCGACAAGCGGACTAAGCACAAAAATAGACAAGCTCGGCGAGATGGATTTGGGCGTTCATATCGCCATATCGCTTCATGCCGTTGATGATGAGCTCAGAACCGAGCTTATACCGATGAACAAAGCGCATAATATCGCTTCTATCATTGAAGCTGTTAAACGTTTCCCTATCGATACGCGTAAGCGTGTGATGTTTGAGTATCTGGTCATCAAAGATAAAAATGACGACATCGCCTCTGCAAAGAAGCTAATAAAACTGCTTAGCGGCATAAAAGCAAAAGTCAATCTTATCTATTTTAACCCATATCCGGGAACCGACTACAAAAGACCCGAGAAAAAGGATATGATTGCGTTTCAAGAGTATCTGGTCAAACATGGGCTTCTCTGCACGATTCGCGACTCCAAAGGGATCGATATCAGTGCAGCATGCGGCCAGCTAAAAGAGAAAGAGAAGGAAAAGGATTTTTAATGAGCGGTATCGAAATATTTCAAATAGTCTTTTTAGTCATTATTTTTCTAGTCGGTGTGATAGGATTCATCAAAGCTGCTACTAAAGAGGATTAAGTTCAATCCTCTTTACATTCTCTACCCCTCTGCCTCAACCCACACTCTGTTTTTCTGTAATCAATCTGCAACATCCTAAAGCTACAATTTCAACGGAATAGAAAAAACTGCTTTTTTGCCTTGAGAGATCAAGGCATTTGGCATGTGAAACTATTACCTGAATAACGTAAAGGAGTCTATTTGTCTGATAAAACGACATCAGAGAGGATTATCGAAATATTTAAAATGTGTAAAAATCATTTTGGATCGATTCGTTCTGTGGAGGTCAAATATCACAATAAAAAGGGATGGCTTGCCAAGGCACGATTTGACGGTGATTTTAAAAACTTAACCGCTGAAGGCGAGAGCGATATCGAAGCTCTAAAAAAACTAAAAAAACGAGTAAGTAAAATTATTCAGCGCTACAACGAGGTATAAACGACCAACACACCAGGGAGGCCGTCTATAGCTGAAATCATACCCTACTTTTCTTATATAAATCTAATTTCCGTCATACTATCAAACTCTCTTAAAAATATATAATTTTTCAAAAAAAATCTCTTTTTTTTCTTAACTGTGTAATATTCACACATTGATATAACCTGTGAATATCTCAAAACTTTATTGAATATAAATTTCACTTTTTTTGCTCTCATTAAGAACAATTTTATATAAAATAATACTTAAAGAGCATATTCTAAGGCTATGCTTAAATCCCTAAAAATAGGGCTTTTATAGCTTTTTTTATTATTTTTATTATAATTATTCGGCATGTGAATAAGTACGGATTCTTTATTCACATTGCATCGCAAAGAGCTAAAGAAGAAGCTTGCTAGAATCTGTTTCACGTGAAACGGATTCTACTTCATCTGATCCAAGCATATCTTTTCAAAATCGACTCTGCTTTTTATATTATAGATTTTTCCATAGAGCTCAAACTCTAATTCATTGGCATGAAGCAGCAACCTTCTTGCCCCGCTATTTACAACGCGCATCTCGCGTGTTATCTCTCTATCGAGGTACTTGACGACATTCTCTTCCGGTTGACCATAGACCGGATCGCCTACGATAGGATGTTTCACATGAAACAAATG
>JACXUD010000218.1 GCA_014764025.1 Campylobacterota bacterium
TTATGCCCATCGACAGGGCCGATATAGGCGATCCCCATCTCTTCAAACATAATTCCGGGTGTAATGAGTTTTAACGACTCCTCCATACGTTTGGCAATATAGTGCGCACCTTCGCCAAAGTTATCGACGAAGTTCTCCGTATGGCGTTTGAAGCGCTGATAGAAGGGGCTTGCCATTGCGCTAGAGAGCATACGGCTGAGCGCTCCTATCGGTTTGGCAATACTCATCTCGTTGTCGTTAAGGATGATGACCATAGGGTACTTTCGATCCCCTAGCTCATTAAGCGCCTCATAGACCATCCCTGCGGTCATAGAGCCATCCCCGATCATTACCACGGGAATACGCTCTTTTTGCTCCCCTTTAAGTGCAATCGCCTTGGCGGCACCTACGCCCAAAGAGATTGAGGTCGAACTATGCCCCGCAACGAAGTAGTCGTGCTCAGATTCATTTGGCTTCGTGTAGCCGCTCAGCCCTCCGAAGGTTCTAAGGGTATCAAACTCCCTCCAGCGGTCCGTAAGAAGCTTGTGTGCATAGGATTGATGCGAAACGTCGAATATAAAAGGGTCTTTGGATGAGTCAAAGACCTTATGCATCGCGACGATAAGCTCCGTTGCACCAAGCGTAGAACTCAGGTGCCCGCCGTTCTTGCTCACGACACGCAGTATTTCCCCTCTTATCTCTTGACAGATATCCTCTAACTCAGCAACTGTTTTACTCTTTATATTCATGCTACCCCTACTCATTTAACGCCGCGCGTTTGACGCGTTCAAAACGTTTTGACACCTGTGCGTCGATATTTCCTGCATCGCTCATCGCTATCACTCCCCCGATGCTGATCGCACTGTCGGAGAGTATCACGATATTCTCAAGCTTGCCTACACGCTCCGAGAGCAGACCGTGATCCTTTGGATTGACCTTAAGGGTGATCTTTGAGGCGTTCTGAAGCTCTTTGATGAGCTCTTCGGCTAGTTTGAACGCAACTTCTGATGAGTTTTTAGCAAGTTCGACATTAATTACCTCTTTAGCGATATCGACAGCGGCGCTGATTAACTCGCCTTTAATACTCTCTAAAGCTTTTTCAAAGTGCTCTGCGCTCTTTTGAAGCGAAGCAACGGAAGCGCTGAATTGATTGAGGCCGTTCTCATAAGCCGCCTCTTTTGATTTGGCCGCTTGCGCTTTGCCCGCTTCGATACCCTCTTCAAATGCCGCCTTTTTGGCCTGTTCTAGTGCAGCCTTATGCTCCTCCTCCATCGCTTCAAGCTTCATCTGAAGCTTGATAAAGTTCGAACTCATCTCATCGGTCTTTTTGAGCAGCGACTCTATAAGAGCGTCTTTTTGGCTCTGCGATACGGGCGGGCTCAAGTCCTCAGTACGGCGTGAGGGGTGATGCTCTTTGGAAAAAACATCCTGTTCCGATTTGCCTTCGATTTTTCCTTCACCGTTGCCAAGCGGCAGCACCTTGAAGTTGTATTTGTCGATAGTATGTTTTTGCAGCTTCTCGTTTGCAATGATCGTTGCCACGTTCTACTCCACCATCTCTTCGTTCGATCCCATCTGGATCGTACCGGCCTCGGCAAGACCGTTGACGACCTCGACGATCCTGCGCTGTGCATTCTCGACATCCTTCATCTTCACGGCACCCATGAACTGCATCTCCTCCTCAAAGGCTTCACGCGCACGCTCACTCATTGCAGAGTAGAACTTCGCTTTGAGCTCTTCAGGCGCCGATTTGAGAGCCAGCATCAAGTCAGGTTTCTCGACGGCTTTGAGCGTCTCCGTGATGGCATTCTTATCGAGCGAGACCATATCCTCGAAGGTGAACATCATCTCTTTGATGAGCGTCGCAAGCTCTTCGTCCACCTGCTCGATCTGTGCAAGAGTCGCTTTAGAGCTTTTTGCACCCAAACGGTTGAAGATATCCGCAACCGAGCGCGGTCCGCCCACTTCGACTTTGTAGGTCGCAAGAGATTCGAGTTTACTCTCAAGAACGGCCGAAACGCGTTTAATGACCGACGGTGAGATATCTCCGAGTTTCGCCATTCTCATCGCCACTTCGCTTCGAAGATCGTCGGGGAAGTATTGAAGCGTATCGGCGGCTTCGGTAGCATCCATATGGGCCAAGATAAGCGCGATCGTCTGCGGATGCTCGTTGATGATAAAGTCCGAGAGCTGCTGCGGCTTGATCTTCGAGAGATAGGCGAAGTTTTGCGTGTTCTGCATACTTTTCGAGAGCTTGTCAAGCACCTTTTTAGCCTCCTCGGGGCCAAGCGTTCTATAGAGAAGCTCACGTGCATACTCCAAACCGCCCGTCGTAATGTACTGCCCCGACTGAAAGATCGCATAGAACTCTTCAAGTATCGCCGTTGCGACCGCCTTATCGACGGTCTTGTTGGTTGCGATGAACTTCGAGACCTCCGTGATGGCATCAACGCTCATATTGGTAAAGATGCTTGCCGTCACATCCTCGCCAAGCTGCATAAGCAAAATAGCGATCTTCTCCGCCATCCCCATCTCATCAAAAGCCGCCTGCTGTGTAGGACTCAGTGTCATTACCTCTCCTTATCGTGCTTGGTCACTATGCCCTCAGCCTCTTCGGAGAGGAGCGCTTGAATAAGTGCCGCGATCTGTTCAGGCCCATCTTCGGCCATCGTTCGAACCTTCTCGAGCAGTACGTCGTGTTTGAGGATATCTTCGTTAAAGCTCTCGCTGACTCCAAGCTGATCCTCGACCTTCTTGCGCATTGCTTGAACCTTCTCTACCAGATCCTCACCCTCGTCATCCTCGATATTGAGTACCGGAGAGGCGAGTTCATCCTCCTCTTGCGACACCTCGAGCATCTTCTGCGCAAACGGAGAGATAACCTTCTTGTAAACGATAAGCAGCAGCAAGAGCACGAAGAGGTACTTAAAGAGTTCAGAGAACGGCGCCAAATAGGTCTGGCTGAATGCCAACGCTTGGCTTACGCCGTCTTCGCCCGGACGGCTGCCCTCACGTTTGAACTG
>JACXUD010000040.1 GCA_014764025.1 Campylobacterota bacterium
CATCGCCGTAGCTTTAGCTATGGCTCTTCGCGTCGCCTTGACTTAAGCAAAAATCTCCTAAAGCTAAAGCCGCGTAGAGTTTTTAGAGGTGCCCTTAAGCATCTCCTCTATCTGCTCAGGCGGTAGAGGACGAGAGTAGAAGTACCCTTGGATAGTGTCGCATCCGTTTTGCATCAAGAACTCTTTTTGAGCCTCGTTTTCCACCCCCTCGGCAATCGTCTTAAGATTCAAACTCTTCGCCAGCGCAATGATCGCGCGGGTTATCGCCATATCCTCTTCGTCGCTTGGAATGTCGCGCACGAAGGATTGGTCGATTTTGAGCTTGTCAAGCGGTAGCTTTTTAAGATAGGCAAGCGATGAGTAGCCCGTTCCGAAGTCATCGATTGCAAGTTCTACCCCGATCCCGCTAAGTTGATTGAGCTTCTCGATAGAGGCTTCGGGATTTTGCATCACTTGGCTTTCGGTTACCTCCAGCTCCAGCCACTTTGCCTTGAAGTCTGCGTTGTTCATCATTTTATAGAGGTCGGTTATAAAGTTTGAAGAGCTCAGCTGCTTCATAGAGAGATTCAGCGCAAGCATCCCCGGTTGATACCCCGCTTGATGCCATCTGCTAAACTGCTCCATAGCCTTGCGCATCACTATCTTGTCTATCTCTATGATAAGCCCCGTCTCTTCGGCGATAGGGATGAATTTCCCCGGAGGAATAAGCCCCAATTGAGGGTGCTGCCACCGTACGAGTGCCTCCATTCCTACAAGTGAATCGTCTTGAGGATTGATCTGTGGCTGGAAATAGACGATAAACTGCTCTAAAGCGATCGCCATACGGATAGAGCTCTCCATGACCACACGCTCAAACGCCAGCGTTGTCATCTCGGAGGCGTAGAATTGAAAGTTGTCACGCCCGTCGTCTTTTGCCTTATACATGGCCGTATCCGCAAATTTAAGAAGATCGTGCTCGTTGGTTGAGTCGTTTGGATAGATGCTGATCCCGATGCTTGAGGAGAGGTAGAGCGGATGGCCGTTGATTATCATCTTCTCACGCATGTTATTGATAATCTTGTTTGCAACGACGGAGGCGGCTTGGATCGATTTTATGTTCTTTAAGATGACGGTAAACTCATCTCCTCCCAGCCTTGCAAGGGTATCCTCTTCTCTGAGGGCACTTTTAAGTCGTTTTGCCGCTTCGATAAGTACCTCGTCGCCCACATGATGCCCCAGCGAGTCGTTGATCTTTTTAAACTGATCCAGATCGATGAAAAGCAGAGCGAACATCTCGTTGTTGCGGTTAGAGGAGGCGATGGTCTGATTCAGCCTGTCTTTAAAGAGCGTGCGGTTTGGAAGATTGGTGAGGGCGTCGTGGTTGGCTTGATGGGCAAAGCGCTCCGATTGCTCTTTAAGGAGTCGCTCGGCCTCCTTCTTATCGGTTATATCTTGAGAGTAGAGCACTATTCCTTCAAGATTGGAAGCCTCATCCCGCATCGTGGTAACCGAGATGTCGCAGATGATCCGCTCGCCGCTCATTGTCGTAAGATAGGCCTCTATATCGAACTGCTCGCGTGAGCGCATCCTCTTTTGAATATCTTCGAATGTTAGGGCATTGTGTATGTCATAGACCAAAGAGATGCTCTGCCCTATAATATCCTCCTCTTTATAACCCAAGAGCCTTGTGGTACCTTTGTTGGAGCTGATGACTTTGCCCTCTTGGTTGACGGAGATGACGGAGTCGTGAATATGGTCCAGGATGGTTGATTGCATCTTATGCTTCATTTCAAGATCGATCATATTGGTGATGTCGGTGTCGAAGATGACAAAAGCATCGACACTGTTGTATTTTATAGAGTGGATATAGGCTTGCACATGATAGAGCGAGCCATCTTTTCGTCTGTGAACGGTGCGTTTGAGGGATGTTCCAAAGGTTGCGACCTCGTGACGCATCTGTTCCGCTTCTGTTTTGCTCAGAAAAGGGTTGATGTCAAATACGCTCATCAAAACCAGCTCTTCGGGGGTATAGCCAAGCGCCTTTGAGGCACCGCGGTTCACATAGAGATATCGCAGGGTCGTCGCGTCGATAACATAGATCTCGTTGGAGGATTGCTCTATCAGGTTTGCAAGCTCTCTATTGTGCTTTTGAAGCTCGACTTGTTCGGTGATGTCCTGCGTGGTTCCGATGACTTTGATGGGCTCTTTGGCTTCGTTGTAGATCACTTGACCGTTGATAAGAACATGGATGATCTGTCCGTTGGTGCGCTTGGCACGGCAGCGCAAAGAGGTGACGCGCCCGTTGATGAAGGCGTTTGAAATAGTCTGTTGAACCAGCGGCAGGTCTTCGGGCAGGATAAGCGAGAAAAAAAATGCGAGATCGGGCTGTACGGATCTATCAACGCCGTAGAGATTATAGGTGTTGTCCGACCATACGGAGCTCTTTGTCGCAACGTCAACTTCCCAGCTCCCAAGATTGGAGAGCTCCTCTAGCTTTTTGAGGCTCTCTTCGCGGGATCTTATCTTTTTGAGGATAAGCTCTAGGTCGTCATCCTCTCTAATCGTATATGGCATGTGAAAATCCTGTTTAAAAAAGGTGTCCCATCTGAACTTTTTTGACGTTGATGTACTCTTGGTTATGCACGTTGGGCTCCATGACGATAGGAATACGTTCAATGATCTTGATCTTATTGATCGAGTTTATCTTATCGGGGTTGTTCGTCAAGAGGCGGATCTCCTCGATGCCGAAATGTTCCAGGATGGTCGTGACGATCTCATAGGTTCTCTCATCGGCGCGAAAGCCCAGCTGATGGTTGGCTTGGATGGTATCAAACCCCTTGTCTTGGAGAGCATAGGCGTTGATCTTGTTTAAAAGCCCTATGTTCCTTCCCTCTTGACGCAGATAGATCACCATACCGCCCGAAGCGTTTGCAAGCTTGAGCGCATACTCAAGCTGGTCGCGGCAGTCGCATTTGAGGCTGCCGATGGCATCGCCTGTGAGGCATTCGGAGTGAATGCGTACGATAGGTCTCTTCTCAAGCTTTTCACTGTAGATGACAAGGTGCTCTTTATGCCCCTCTTTGAATGCTTTGACCTTGAATGAGCCAAAACGGGACGGCAAATTTGCAACTTCGGATATCTCTATATTCATATATTAAACTTTAAAACTGTAAAATTAAGCCAAAGATTATAGCAAAAGGTTATTTATGTTTCAACGATTTCGAAGAACTCGCCTCAATTCGCATCTGCGCGCCCTCGTGCGAGAGACGACTCTAAGCAGTGATGATTTTATCTATCCGCTCTTTATCCGCAGCGGCGAGGGGATCAAAAAAGAGATCGCCTCTATGCCGGGCGTTTTTCAGATGAGCATCGACGAGGCGATCAAAGAGTGTGAAGTGCTCAAATCGCTGGGGCTCTATTCGATCATTCTTTTTGGCATACCCGACGTGAAAGACTCCGTGGGTTCGGATGCCCTTTGCGACCAAGGGATCATAGCAAGTGCCGTGCGCGCTATAAAAGCGGCACATCCCGATATGTTCGTGGTGACCGATCTGTGCTTTTGCGAATATACCGATCATGGACACTGCGGCATTATCGATCATGAACATCAGACCGTGCACAACGATGCAACGCTTGAACTTTCGGCTCGTCAAGCGGTCGTTCATGCCAAGGCGGGTGCCGATATGATCGCCCCTTCTGGTATGATGGACGGCATTATCGCAACGCTTCGCGAGGCGCTCGATAGCGCAGGGTATGTGAATCTGCCGATCATGAGCTACTCTACCAAGTTTGCAAGCGGATATTACGGGCCGTTTCGCGATGTGGCGGAATCCGCTCCGAGCTTTGGAGATCGCTCAAGCTATCAGATGGACCCGGCAAACCGCCGCGAAGCTATCGCCGAGAGTATCGCCGATGAAGCACAGGGTGCGGATATATTGATGGTCAAACCGGCACTTGCCTATCTTGACATCGTTCGTGACATTAAAGAGAGCACTTCGCTTCCGCTAGCCGTTTATAACGTCAGCGGCGAATATGCGATGATAAAGTTTGCCGGAATGAACGGTCTGATCGATTATGAGCGAGTCGTCATGGAGACGATGATAGGTTTTAAAAGAGCCGGTGCGGATATTATCATCTCGTACCATGCCAAAGAGGTTGCAGCTATTTTAAAACGCCCAAAGGCTTGATTAAGGATTTTAAGAGCTAGGCTGTATTAGAATAACCCCACTTTAAATAACTAGGAACAATTTTGAAGCATTTTTTAACATTACGTGATTTCTCCAAAGAGGAGATCTTAGAGATAATCGACACCGCTCTTGCCATCAAAGCCGATCTGCGCGCAGGGATTTATAAAGAGGAGCTCAAGAAGAAGACGCTGGCGATGATCTTCGAGAAGAGTTCGACTCGCACTCGCGTTAGCTTTGAGACCGGGATGTTCCAGCTTGGAGGGCATGCGCTCTTCTTATCTAATCGCGATATCCATCTAGGGCGCGGCGAACCTGTTAAAGATACGGCACGCGTAATATCGAGCATGTGCGATATGGTGATGATACGAACGTTTGAGCACTCTATGATCGAAGAGTTCGCCGCCTACTCAAAAGTTCCTGTTATCAACGGTCTGACGGATTCATTCCATCCCGTCCAGCTTCTTGCAGACTATATGACGCTTGTAGAGTACGGCAAAGAGAAAAATCTGGTCGCCGCTTATGTCGGTGATGGGAATAATATGACGCACTCATGGCTGATGCTTGCCGCAAAGCTTGGATTTGAACTTCGTGTAGCTTCGCCAAAAGGGTATGAGGTCAATCAAGAGATACTCACAAGCGCATTAGAGATCGCCAAAGAGAGCGGCGCAAAGATCGTAATGCTCAACGACCCAAAAGAGGCCATAAAAGGTGCTACGGTGGTCACGACCGACACTTGGGCTTCGATGGGGCAAGAGGATGAGAAAGAGGAGCGCATCAAGGCCTTTAAGGGATATATGGTCGATGAAGCGATGATGTCGCTTGCTCAAGATGGCGCCGTCTTTTTACACTGCCTGCCGGCATATCGAGGGCAAGAGGTGAGTGAGGGTGTTTTAGAATCACATGCCGAAATCGTTTTTGCCGAAGCGGAAAACCGTCTTCATGTGCAAAAAGGACTTATGGTCTGGCTAGATAAACAAAGGGGATAGTGTGAAACTTCTATTAGCAGTTGTACTAGGAATAGGCACTCTTTGGGGTGCAGAGGTTGTCGAGGTCGGAGATCGTTTTAAGAACTCCCGAAGCTGTAAAGCGTGTCATCTTCATATCGTAAAGGGGTGGGAGGGGTCTTGGCACGCCAAGTCCCACTACCAAAATGACGAGTATTTTCAAGCGACCGTTGATTATCTCAGCCGTAAGACAAGACGCAGTTCCAACGGGATTCAAGTAGAATGCGCAACGTGTCACAATCCTAGAATCTCGGTCACGGAAGCGGGTATGGATTATGAAATTGCTGCGGTTATGGAGCTTGACAAGGGTTCAAAAGTCAATCAGGCACTCCAAAGCGACGTTATCAGCGAAGGCATCAACTGTGTGGTATGCCATAATATCGACAAGATCCATGATGAGCTCGATGAGACCAAACGCGGTATTCATAGAGTCGAGTGGACGCCAAGCGGGGTGATGAGCGGGCCGTATGAAGATGCGAAATCGCCGTATCACAAAGTCGTTCATCGTGACTTTATGGATCAAAATCCAAATCAGCTCTGTCTTGTCTGCCATGCAAACGATAGATCGTTCGAGGGGCTTGTTTTTACCGATATGCAAAGCGAATTGCAGGATGGTTCTCAAAAGTGTGTCGATTGTCACATGGGAGAGAAGGAGCGGGGCGTAGCGGCTACACTTAAAATCGACCACGGCAAGGCTAAAGAGCGCGAGATACGTTCACACGGCTTTAAAGGAGCACACTCAACCGAGATGTGGCGCGATGCTTTGAACCTCGATGTGAAAAAAGCGGGTCAAGAGATAGCGGTGACGATCAGCAACCCACAACCACACAATATTCCAAGCGGCTTTGGAGCACGTGAACTCGTCTTAGTCGTTGAGTACAAACAGGGGATGAAGACACTCAAAAGCGATACACTCTCATTGACGCAGAGCTATGAAAGCAAACGCAAAAAACCGACCATACCACATTTGGCAGAGAAGATGGGCAAAGATATGAGCATTCCGGCCAACGGTAAAAGAGTGATAAAGCTCCCTGCAGTAGGCGGAACTACAAGTGTAGAGGTTTCGCTCTTCTATCGTCTTGTAAACGATGAGGTTCGATCGATCTTAGAGCTTAAAGACCCGATATGGTCTGAGAAGAAGTTTATTGCATCGACTATTTTGAAGCTCTAAAAGGGGCTTCGTAATTTAATAAGCGATTCCGCTTAGGGATCGAATTCGCTCCATGAGCGGGGCAGCGACCGCTTTTGCCTTTTGGGCTCCGGCGTAGAGTATCTCTCTAACCTCCTCTTGATTCGCTTCGTAGTAAGCGCGTTTCTCTCTGAAATCTGCAAAGTATCTCCACATCACCTCCGCAAGGTAGAGTTTGAAGTGACCGTGGCCTTCGCCTCCGCGTTTATAGCGCTCTTGTAGCTCTCGTGTCTCGTTTTCATCCAAAAAGAGTTTTGCTAAGTTATAGACGTTGCAGTTCTCAAACTCCTTTGGCTCTTCAAGAGCAACATTCTCGGTTACAATTTTTTTAACGGTTTTTAGCTGCGCCTTCTCTTCGCCGAAGATATTGATGGTGTTACCGTAGCTTTTTGACATCTTCTGCCCGTCTATCCCCGGAACAGTCGCCACGTGCTCCTCTATCTTGAATTCAGGGAGCTTGAGGATATCGCCATAAGCGTTATTGAATCTGAGGGCTATGTCGCGCGCGATCTCGACGTGTTGAATCTGATCCTTTCCGACAGGCACTATATCGGGTGAGAAGAGGAGAATATCGGCTGCCATAAGAACCGGATAGGAGAACAAAGAGTGATTTGATGCGATCCCCTTGGCTACTTTGTCTTTATAGCTGTGCGCACGTTCTAAAAGCCCCATGGGTGTGAATGACGAGAGGATCCAGTAGAGCTCAAGCACCTCTTTGACATCGCTTTGAACCCAAAAGATCGATTTTTTCGGGTCTATGCCGAGTGCTAGAAAGTCTGTTGCGGCCTGCATCGTAAGTTTTGCAAGTCTTTCACCGTCATTTACCGAAGTCATAGCATGGTAGTTTGCGATAAAGGCAAAGACTTCACCGCTCTTTTGCGACTCTATCATCTGTTTGATCGAACCAAAATAGTTTCCGATGTGAAGGTCGCCCGATGGCTGAATCCCTGTAAGTGCTCTCATAAATTATCCTGAAAATTTTTTCGACATTGTACCAAAAAGGGTTTGACACATACAATTTTCAGTTTTGATTTGATATGATAGTTACATAAATAAGCGGGTGTGTAAGGCATCCGTTGTGAAGGACATACAATGAATGTACAAATTCGTGCAAAAGATCTTAATTTAAACGACCATGTGAAATCTCACATTCAAACTGCCGTTGAAACTTTCAAAAAATTTCAACTCGACATTACGACGGTAAACGTTAATGTCGTTGCTGAGAAAAAAGGTGTCTCTATCGAGTTTGATATCCATATTGCACATGCAACGCCGGTAGTCATCAATCAAAGCGACGACGTTTTGGATGTTGCGATCGATCTAGCAATCGACAGAGCTTCAAAAGCGCTTAGAAGACTCCACGACAAAATGATCTCTAAACAAAAAGATACAATCAAAGAGATGCCCGTTATTGAAGAGTAGTCTCAATTCTGCCTGCTTGCCGGGCAGAAACCCCCTCGTTTATCTACATTAGGAAAATCCGTGAAAATCTTTTTTTTACTACTCTTTACTTTGATCTGCTTGAAAGCGGATAATGAATACTCTCTTCGTATTGCGTACGGCAAAGCGACAATGAGTGACTTTAGCGAAATTATGGTGGGAAACTGGCAAGGACACCCCAAAGATCTCTATGTCGCCTCTTTCGACGGCGGCTATCTCTTGAAAAAAGAGTATGACGGTATGCCTTTAGATATCTACGCAAAGGCCGGCTATAGCCATTATGACGAAGATGGAATGCGTCCGAACAGACATGAGATCAATGCCTATATCAAACTCTATTGGAGCTTTGAATCTCTTGATCGTGCGGTGCGTTTTGGTTTTGGTGAGGGATTCTCCTATACCAGTGCCATTCTATACACAGAGTGGCTTGAAGCGACTCAGGAGAAGGATACGAACTCAAAGTTTTTGAACTATCTTGACGTCAGTCTCGATATGAATCTGGGGAAGATCACTGCTCATAAAGCTCTTGAGGGTGTCTATGTCGGATGGGCGCTCAAACACCGTTCTGGGATATTCGGGCTCATCAATAATGTCCGCCGCGGCGGTTCTAACTACAACACATTCTATGTGGAAATCACCTTTTAGGAGGAAAAAATGTACGATTGGATACTCTGGTTTCATCTGCTTTCACTCATCTCATGGTTCGCGGTTCTCTTTTACATGCCGCGCCTCTTCGTCTATCACGCAGAACATGCCGAGAATGGCGGTTTTGTAGAGGTCGTCAAGATCATGGAGTTTAAGATATTCAAATATATAGGCGTGCCCGCGATGTGGGCAACGGTGATCAGCGGTATTGCGATGATTCTGCTTTCAAACGACAAGTACGGCGTGAACGTTCTCTCTACGGGGGGATGGCTTCACGCAAAGATCTTTTTTGTGGTGCTTTTGATGCTCTATTTCTTCTCGCTTAATGCGATGCGATTAAAACTTGAAGCAGGTGAGTGCAATAAAAGCGGGAAGTTCTTTCGTTTTTATAATGAAGTGCCGACACTGCTCCTGATGGTCGTTGTTGGATTGGTCATCTTCAGACCCTTTTGATCTTTTGGCATGTGAGTTTCACATGCCAAAATAGCTTCTACTTCTCGCCGCGCTTCTTGGCTTTGAAGAGTACCGGCGTACCCGTAAAATCAAAGGCTTTTCTAAACTGATTCGTCAAATAGCGTCGATAGGTGAAGTGCAGACCTTTTGGACGGTTCAGAATAATTGCGATCTTCGGCGGACGCGATTCATATTGAGTCGCGTAGTAGATCTTGATGATCTGTCCGTGCATCGAAGGGATAGGGTGCTTCTTCATAGCACGCTGCAATACCTCCATTAATCTTGAAGTCGGAATTCTTTGCGAATAGTTCTCGTTGATCTGCAAGATCATCTCATAGAGCTTCTCGACGCGAAGCTTCGTCTGCGCCGAAAGGGTAATTATAGGTGCATAAGCGAGGAATTTAAAGCGATCGCGGACCTCTTTGACGATCGCCTCGTAATCTTGGCGCAGAGCAATATCCCATTTGTTCAAAACGATGATACAAGCAAGCTGATGCTTGTCCACAAGACCCGCGATCTTCTCATCCAAGTCTAAAAACGGCTGGCTCGCATCAAGGACTAAAAGAGCGATATTGGCTTTTTGGAGCATCTCGGTCGTACGCATAAGCGCATACTTCTCGATCCCTACGATCTTGCCGCGTTTGCGTATTCCTGCCGTATCTACGAAGGTAAGCTGTTTGCCTTCATAGTCGATACTCTCATCGATAGGATCGATAGTGGTTCCCGCAACATTGCTCACAACCGAACGCTCTTTTTTCAGAAGTGCATTCAGCAGGGAGCTTTTCCCCACATTGACACGTCCGATAATGGCTATCTTGAGATGATTGAGATCATTCTCATCGAACTCTCTGATATTGTCGTTTTGTCCGAAGATAGAGTCGTCAATAACCTCTTCATCATCATAGCTGAAGTAGTTGGAATCATCATCTTCATCGTACTCGTACTCATCGTCAAAATCATCTTCATACTCATCGTTTTGGCTAAGTATTTCGATTTCACTCTCTTCATCTTTATCGGTGGACTCATCCTCGACCACTCTGTCGGAATCCGGCAAAAGATCATAGACCCATTGCAAAAGGGTATTGACGCTTCGGTTATGTGCTACGGAGATACCGAATATCTGATCCGTTCCAAACTCGT
This sequence comes from Campylobacterota bacterium, assembly GCA_014764025.1. Lineage (GTDB taxonomy): Bacteria > Campylobacterota > Campylobacteria > Campylobacterales > Sulfurimonadaceae > JACXUD01. Next base: position 10,038 of record JACXUD010000040.1, read on the forward strand.
AAAAGTCCCAGAGCTTCTCTTTCATCTTGTCGTTGTCGATTTTATTCACGACGAGTGCGATCTCTTTGTCGAGAGCTTGAAGTTCGTAGAAGATCTTTTTATCCTCCTCTTCGGGGATCCCCTTGCCATCGACCATATATAAGACGATATCGGCAGCGTGAGCCGCTTCGAGCGACTTCTCTTTTATCTTGTCATAGAGCTCGCACCCTTTGTCAAGACCGCCCGTATCTAAGAGTTCGGCATTTTTATCAAGGATCTGAATGATGCGTCTTTTGACATCACGAGTGGTACCTGCAAGATCCGAGACGATCGCATCGCGTTGTTTGGCTAGACGGTTAAAAAGTGAGCTTTTTCCAACGTTTGGGCGTCCGATAATAGCGATTTTTTTCATGATATGCCTTATGTGAAGTAGATAATATTTTGAAGTCTCTTTGTGTGGATGAAATTATAGCGAAATAAAGAGGTGAGCAGAAATATTCTCACCTAAGGGGAGAATATTTAGTCGAGGAGTAGCCAAACAAAGAGCTCTTGCGAGTAAGGATCCTGCCATACCTGCTCAATGTGAGCGGTAACACTTGAAGATGCAGTATATTCACTATCAATTGCAACGGCCATGCTGGCCCTGTCATTGACGACTTGCTCGCTCTTACTCATGCTCAACGATACTTTGACCCCCTGTTGGAGCGCTAACTCATCAAGAGCACGGGTAATAGCGATCTTTCTTTGGTGCGGCAGACCTTTTGGGTGCCTGTAGGCAGAACCTACGGCTCCGATCTTGCCGTTTTGTGAAGGGTTTAAAATCCACTCCGGTTTAGCCGAAGCAGATTTTTTTACTTCTGGCTCCGCACAGCCGCTAAGAAGCAGCAGTGCTAGCAAAAAGAGATTTGCTACGAGCTTCATTATTCAGTCGGGAATTCTTTTTCTAAACCTTCAAGTGCTTGTTTAGATTGGAACTGTTGCCAGAGAGCTTGGTCGTTTTTAAAGCTTGTTTTAACCGCCTCTTTAGCCTCTTTATTAACGGCAGCTTCGGGAACCGTTACAAGAAGGTAGAGTGCACCTGATGGAGCAACCCATGAGTCGATCGCTTTTGAACCGCTAAGGTCAACTTTAGCGACCTGCTTCGTAACGCTTGTCGCAACGCTATCAACCGTTTCGTTCGATCCGACACCCGTAGCACGCGTAAACGCTTCGACTTTTGCTTTTACTTGAGTTTGGATCTGTTGTGCAAGATCTTGACGACCGTTTGCAGTAGCGACATTTCTCATAAAGCCCATGCCAGCACTGCTCTTTTGAGCAATACCCACACCTGCATAAGCACCTTCAGCCATCGGTACACATGTCCATTGCGGTGCTAGCACGTTCTCTTGCTTACAGCGAAAATCCGGCTCCTCTTGTTTAGGTTCCGGTTTTGCACCGCCACACCCTGTGATTGTTGCAGCTACCAAACCTGCTAATGCGATTGATGAAAGAGTTTTGATCATAAAGATCTCCTTTATTGATTTAATAGAGCTATACTAACCTAATCAATCTTAAACAAAATTTATTAACAGCCGCAGCGGCCCTAGAGTCCTAAAAATTGAAAAAGGCCTATCTGTTTAATGGTTTTGTAGTGGCCTATAAGGCTCTGCTTTTTCGCATCCGCATAATCTATACGCGATTTGCCGATCAGAGCATGTTTGCGTGAAGCGAGTTGTTTGTTATTTGCATTGAGAAGCGTGTAAGCGGCTTGATATCCGTAGATGTGAAACTCATATTCGTCATAGCCCGATGCGTTCGAGCTCACAAAGAGTCTGTAGGCCCCCGGAGCTTTTGGATGCGATGCAAGCGAGAGACCCTCTTGGGTGAGTGCCAGTTTCAGCCCTTCGGCCAAAGGTCGCGAATCGACATCGGTCGCCACGAAAATAGAGATACTCTTCTGAAGCTCTAGGTACTCTTTATGGATCCGGGCAATCTTTAAAAGGGTCGGGGTTGCATCGTACGTTGAGACGACAAGCTCTTTTAAGAGCTCCGTCGCGGCTAAAAGATACACCTCTTTATAGAGCTCTTTGAGGAGTCCGTATCGAATAAGAGGTTCTGGGGTTTGAAGCGAGTCGTATCGTGCCAGGGTCTCTTGCAGTATAGCCGCATCCATTTGCGTAAACTCCTCAAAAAGGAGCCTCTTTGGAATGCTCGTAAGCTGATAGTGTCTATTCTCATGGAGTGCGCTTTGCTCCTCTCTCACCCCTCGAAAGGAGATCTTGTTAACGATCTCTTTGGCCTCGTTTAGGAGTGCTTTACGCTCAAAGGCGCTTAGGTAGGAAGATGTTCTACTGTGAAGCCTCTCCTCAAAATCTTTGAGCAGCGCTCTTCTAAACTCTACCATAGCCAGCCTCTTCGCACGTAAAGCATCGTGATCGTTGGTCGCGGCATAGTAGGATTCGTAGCTCGTCGGAGGGTTGGTGTACCATAGCGGTTTTGTCGGCGGCTTCGGAGCCGAGCACCCTAAGAAGAGAGATAGAAGAGCAAAAGAGCAAATAAGGGCGCGCATAGATTCTTTTCCGTGTTTGAGATGGAAAAATTCTAGCTTAAAAGTTTT
>JACXUD010000219.1 GCA_014764025.1 Campylobacterota bacterium
CAAAAGAGGAGCTTGTAGAGAAGATCAAAGCGGCAAAAGCGGCACGCAAAGGGGATAAGGCCTCTTTTAGAGTCAATATCCGTACGGAGAATGAGCAGGTATGATACAACAAGCACACAGCGCCTATAACGGGGAAGATTACGACAGGGCGTTTAAGCTCTACACCGAACTATCAGAAGCGGGCAACCCCGAAGCGCAAACTTCACTCGGGTATATGTACCAAAACGGCTTGGCATGTGAAAAAGACGATGCCAAGGCTTATGAGCTCTACTCAAAAGCGGCAGAGTCCAAACAGCCCTATGCTCTTTTTAATCTGGGCATCATCTACGCCAACGGTCTTGGAGGTGTAGCGCACGATCAGTTCAAGGCGCATGAGCTCTTTATGGAGGCGGCGATCCGCGAGGTGGTGCCTGCGATGTATGAGGTGGGCTTGATGCTTGAGCGCGGGCTTGGATGTCTGCAAAACTTCTCGGAGGCGGCGTTTTGGTACGAAGAGGGGGCCAAACGCGGAAGCCTGGAGGCCTTTAACAATCTTGGCGTACTCTATAAAGAAGGTCACGGCGTCATCCAAGACGACAAACGCTGCTTTATCTGTTTTAGCCGGGCTGCGGAGGGCGGTCTTGCAGAGGGGCTGTATAACCTTGGGCTTTTGTATGACCAAGGCATAGGATGCGAAGCGGATCAAGACAAAGCGCTTGAGTATTGCCGCGCGGCTGCCTACAAAGGTCACGAGAAAGCAAAAGGGATCATCAAAAAACTGCAAGAGGACGGCAAAATTGTCTTTTAATTTTTGGCATGTGAAAAAGGGGCAAATGTGTTTACGGGCCTGATCCGCGAAGTGGCGAACGTAAAGAGTTTCGTCGGCTCTACTCTTACCATAAAAGCAAAACACAAGGCTAAGCTGGGAGACTCCATCGCCATCAACGGTGCGTGTCTGACGGTCGTCTCGCTCTCGCACGACGGCTTTAGCGTTGAGCTCTCGCCGGAGTCGCAAAAGCTCTTGGCGATCGAGAACTACAAGGGCGAGGTGCACATAGAGCCTGCTATGATGATGGGTGATCGATTCGAGGGGCATGTAGTGCAGGGGCACGTCGATACGATCGGCACTATCGAAGATATCAAAAACAACGGCAACTCCTATGACGTCTATATCAAGCTGCCTAAAAAATTCATGGCCTATATCGTTCCTAAAGGCTCTATCACCATTGATGGCGTCAGCTTGACGGTCAATGACGTCTTTGCCGAGAGCTTCCGTCTCACTATCATCCCGCACACGATGAGAGAGACGCTCTTTAAAAACTACAAAAAAGGGCACCGCGTCAATATAGAAACCGATATGTTCGCTCGCTACGTAGCACACATCATATCGCACCAAAAATCAACCTCGCTCACTTGGGACGAGGTCGATTCCATCAGCGCACGCTACTAATATTCACATGCCGACAAAAGCCGCCGCACTCAAATACGACGCCTCGACCAAAGAGGCCCCAAAGGTAGTCGCGGCAGGTAAAGGCGAACTTGCCAAAAAGATCATCGAAAAAGCCAAAGAGCATAACGTACCGCTCTTTGCCAACGCGATGCTTGTCGATTCGCTCATAGAGCTCGATATCGATGCGCACATCCCTCAAAAGCTTTACGGCGCGGTCGTAGATGTATTTGTTTGGCTCATGAAAAATGAAAAACGCTACAAAGAGCTGCAGAGTTGATATAAATTTTAATTATTCTCTGATATACTCGGCTCTATCTATTGAGAATCAAGGATATTATCTATGAAAAAATCGCTTTTGTTTCTGCTCTTCACACTTTTAGCGTTCACCGATCTCTATGCAAAACCCGATACTCCAAGCGCACAAGAGGCGCAGTCAAAAGGGGTCACACTGATCGCAAGCTCAGAGGCAAACCGCTTATTTGAAGAGGGCGCGATATTCGTGGATACGCGAAAAGTCCCCGAATATGCCATCGAGCATATCGCGGGTGCGATCTCGGCTTATTACGATGAAAAAGGGGGTCAAGAGAATAAAACCCTTGAGTTTGACTCTTCACAAGAGACCTTTCATAATCAAAGACTCCCAAATGACAAATCTGCAAAATTGATCTTTTACTGCAACGGCATCAAATGCTGGAAATCCTATAAAGCGGCCGTCATCGCCAAAAAGTATGGCTATGAAAACGTCTATTGGCTCCGCGAAGGTATTATCGAGTGGAAAAAAGCGGGCTACAGAATAGACGGCATCAACATCGTCCAAAGCGATCAGACCGTAGAGCCAAGCTCATCGCTTGGCGCGCATGTAACGGTGCGCGTCGCCGTTGCCATCGTACTCGTTGCCCTTCTTTTTGTGATATTCAAGATACTCATCAACAAAAAAGAGCTGCTTATCTCTAAAAAGCTTCTCTCGAATATCATCGTCGTCTTTATCAGCATGGTCGTTATCGGCTACTTCTCGCTCAATGCTTCGCTCGATGGCAACAACTCTATCAAGATGATCTACGAAGACAACTTCAAGCCCCAAAATGAGCTTCTGCACGCCATTACGGACTTTAACTCCATTCAAAACAACCTCTCAAACTCTCTCAACGGGCTTGTAGCCTTTGAGGGGGCGCGTCTCTCGCTCATTCAGACGCGCAAAAATCTTGATGCCATCAGTGCCGATATCGTCAAAAGCTCCTTCTATCAAGACGGTGATATACAAAGCTCTTTTGACATCATTATTCAAGAGTACCGCTCCTCACAAGAGCTTTTAGACAAAATAGCAACGGCTTATGCCAAGGAGGATAGAGAGACGCTCACCTCCTTAGCATCAAACGAGTGGGCGCTCTCAAGTGCGATTATCAACAAACAGTTCAACACCATAGAGCAGAAGGTCAATACCAAGATCAAAACCATCTATGCACAAACCTCCGATCAGCTTTTAAAGACCTTCTATGACGTGCTTATTCTCATTATCTTTTTTGTTTTGATCGCCAC
>JACXUD010000220.1 GCA_014764025.1 Campylobacterota bacterium
CTACACTCAAAGAGCTCTTTAAAGAGAGTCTCTCCCTCTACTCTCTGAAGAAGCTCAAATCCGTAGGATGGTTTTGGAGATTGCAGCAGAAGCTTTTTGATCTCTTCGAATATACGCTCTTTTGGAAGCTCATCAAGTAGATCGCTTTTGATCATCTCTTTACACAATCGCTCAAGCGTTTCATCTAAAGAGAGTGAAAAGCGGGCGGCAAACTGTACCGCACGCAAGACTCTGAGAGGATCTTCTACAAAAGTGTTCGGATCGACACAGCGGAGCATCTTTTCGTCTATATCCTTTTGTCCCTCGAAGGGGTCGAGAATCCTATCGGCGAAGTAGTCGTAGCCGATTGCATTGATCGTAAAATCTCTTCGTCTTGCGGCATGTGAAAATGAGAGAGATGGCTCCAAAGATACAATAAAACCTTTGTGACCCTTAGCAGATTTATGCTCTAATCGAGGCAGAGAGAGATCGATCTCCATAGAATCTATGCGAAGTTTCAAGACACCGAAACTTTTTCCAACCAGATTAACACTGCCGAATTCGCTTAAGAATTCAACGAGATTCTCTATCTTCTCTAAGCCGTAAACCTCAATATCCATATCTTTTGGCATGTGAATATGGCCCATGATTTTGTCACGGACAAAACCGCCGACTACAATAGGTCTATAACCATTATTATTTAATTTTTCAAATATATTAATAATTGTTTTTGGAAAATCAAATATTTTTTGCATTAAAATACCTATATTGATGAGTGAATTTGCCAATACACTCTAAATATATTTGATTTTTCAAAGAGAATAGAAACGATAAAGAGTAGCTGCCCTTGTTTAAGTGGTTAAAATATGATCGATGTCGAGTGGTTTGACTCCCGATAAGCTTCAAGATGACTCCTATTAAGCAAAAACGATTCCAATTGTAACAAAATTCTTTAAAAGAATGTAATCTATTTTTCGATATAATCGCGAAAATTTTTACCCTTACAAAAAGGACACCCCTTGCAAAAGATTAGAAACATTGCCGTTATCGCACACGTTGACCACGGTAAAACTACACTTGTTGATGGACTTTTAACACAATCAGGAACATTCGGTGAGCATGAACATCACGATGAGAGAGCGATGGACAGCAACGCTCTTGAGAAAGAGCGTGGTATTACGATCCTCTCTAAAAACACGGCTATTCGCTACAAAGACCACAAGATCAACATTATCGACACTCCGGGCCACGCCGACTTCGGTGGAGAGGTTGAGCGTGTACTTAAGATGGTTGACGGTGTACTCGTACTCGTCGATGCATACGAAGGTGTTATGCCGCAGACGAAATTCGTTGTTAAAAAGATGTTGGCACTCGGGAAAAAACCGATCGTCGTCGTAAACAAGATCGACAAGCCTTCAGCAGAGCCTGAGCGTGTCGTTGATGAGATGTTCGACCTCTTTGCCGCTATGGATGCAACGGACGATCAGCTTGATTTCCCGGTAATCTACGCTGCAGCGCGTGACGGTATCGCAAAGATGGATATGGCAGACCCGGACGGTAACTTTGAGTGTATCTTCGAGACTATCCTGAGCAAAATCCCTGAGCCCGACGGTGACAGAGAGAACCCGACTCAAGCACAAGTCTTCACGCTTGACTACGATAACTATGTAGGTAAGATCGGTATCAGCCGTATCTTTAACGGTGTGATCAAAAAGGGTGACAATATCATGCTGGCTAAAGCTGATGGCGAGCTAGTAAAGGGAAGAATTACAAAACTTATCGGTTTTCATGGTCTTAACCGTATGGAGATCCAAGAGGCTGAGGCGGGTGATATCGTTGCATTTGCCGGTCTTGAGACGGTTGACGTAGGTGATACCGTATGTGATCCAAACAACCCGATACCGCTTGATCCGATGCACATCGAAGAGCCGACGTTGACGGTCGTATTCTCTGTAAATGACTCTCCTCTTGCCGGTACGGAGGGTAAACACGTTACTTCGAACAAACTCAAAGATCGTCTTGAATCTGAGATGACGACAAACGTTGCTATGAAACTTGAGGTCGTAGGTGAGGGTAAATTCAAAGTTTCAGGACGTGGTGAGCTTCAAATCACTATTCTTGCTGAGAACATGAGACGCGAGGGTTACGAGTTTGGCGTGAGCCGTCCTGAGGTTATCGTTCGTGAGATCGAAGGGGTTAAATGTGAGCCGTTCGAGCACCTTGTCATCGACGTTCCTGAAGAGTTAAGCGGTACGGTTATCGAGCGTCTTGGTAAACGTAAAGCCGAGATGAAATCGATGGTACCGATGGGACAAGGTTTCCAACGTATCGAGTTTGAGATCCCTGCTCGTGCACTTATCGGGTTCCGCGGCCAATTCCTTACAGATACAAAGGGTGAGGGTATCATGAACCACTCATTCTTAGAGTTCCGTCCATACAGCGGCAGCGTTGAGTCAAGAAGCTACGGTGCGCTTATCTCTATGGAGAACGGTGAAGCCTTAGGTTATTCACTCTTCAACCTTCAAGATCGCGGTGTGCTTTTCATCGGGCCGCAAACAAAAGTCTATGAGGGTATGATCGTGGGTGAGCACTCACGTTCAAATGACCTTGTCGTTAACCCTATTAAAGGTAAAGCGCAATCAAACGTACGTTCAAGCGGTGCAGACGAGGCGATCAAACTTATTCCGCCACGTGATATGTCGTTAGAGCGTGCACTAGAGTGGATCGAAGATGATGAACTTTTGGAGATCACACCGAAAAATATCCGTATCCGTAAAAAATATCTAACAGAGACAGAGAGAAGAAGACACTCTCGCTAATCTCTTTTCACATGCCAAAACGGCATGTGAATTTTACGGCAAAGCACTGTTTTTAACATAAGGGCACCTCTAAAAACTCTACGCGGTTTTAGCTTTAGGAGATTTTTGCTTAAGTCAAGGCGACGCGAAGAGCCATAGCTAAAGCTACGGCGATG
>JACXUD010000221.1 GCA_014764025.1 Campylobacterota bacterium
TTTTTTGGATTAAGCACTATATCTTTTTTCATCAGAAGCGCCATCCGATGGATTTGGGTAAAAAAGAGATAGAAGATTTTTTAACGTTTTTAGCGGTTACCAAAAAAGTTTCACCGACTACGCAGAATCAAGCTTTTAGTGCTTTACTTTTTTTATACAGAGAAGTTTTAGGTGTTGATATCGGCACATGGAATGTGCAAGCACTCCGAGCACAGCAGAGAAAACATATTCCCGTAGTTCTTACAAAAGATGAAGTACAAAATTAAGGGCACCTCTAAATATGAATGGCATTTATCAGCTCATTGTCAAACTTATGTAAGGGTGTGGTCTTAGAATGAGTGAGGCGCAAAATGTTAGAATAAAAGACATTGACTTTGGATTTGACAAAATTTATATCTGGGATAGCAAATCTTTAAAAGATAGGACTTTACCATTGCCACACAAGATAAAAGATGAACTTAAAATCCAAGTTGAAAAAGTGAAATCATTGCATGCAAAAGACTTAAAAGATGGCTATGGTAGCGTTTATATCCCTCATGCTCTTGAGCGAAAATTTCCTAAGGCTAAATATGAAAGTAAATGGCAGTATGTTTTTCCAATGGATAAAATATCAACCGATCCAAGAAGTACAGAACAAAGGCGACACCATATTTTAGATGCTACATTAAGTAGAAATATTAAACAAGCGGTTACGAAATCAAAGATTGACAAAAGAGTAACGTCACATATTTTTAGGCACAGTTACGCTACTCATTTGCTTCAAGCAGGGATAGATTTACCTTCTATTCAGGAGCTTTTAGGACACAAATCCGTTGAGACGGCGATGATATATACTCACGTAGTCTCTGAGATGAACAAGTCTAAAGTGATGAGTCCTTTAGATTTTTAAAATCGTAGCATGTACTCACTTTACATGCTACGATATAATCGCCCTACTTCAGCCTCTCCCTCACGATCTTCACGGCTTTCACCATGTTAGTCAGGCTTGGTTTGACCTCCTCCCATTTACGGGTTTTCAGGCCGCAGTCGGGGTTGATCCACAGCTGCTCTTTTGGAAGCACCTCCAGCAAAAGCTCTATCTGGCGCACCATCTCCTCCACGCTTGGAACGCGCGGCGAGTGGATGTCGTACACGCCCGGCCCCACCTCTTGTTTGTAGCCGACCTCTTTGAATATCTTGAGCAGTTCGTTGCCGCTTCGCGCCGTCTCTATCGAGATCACGTCCGCGTCCATCGCCTCGATGGTCTTGATGATATCGTTAAACTCGCTGTAGCACATGTGGGTGTGTATCTGCGTCTCTTTTTTCGCACTTGAGACGCTTATCTTAAAGTCGCGCACCGCCCACGCCTCATACTCGGCAATCTGCTTCTTGCGCAGCGGATACCCCTCTTTAAAGGCCGCCTCGTCAACCTGTATCATCTTTATGCCCGCCTTTTGTAAGTCGTCAACTTCATCACACAACGCTACGGCGATTTGCTTGGAGACCTCGCTTCTTGGCATGTCATCACGCACAAATGACCAGTTCAGAATCGTCACCGGGCCGGTGAGCATCCCCTTCATTATTCTTTCTGTTTTGCTCTGAGCGTAGCTTATCCACTCCACCGTCATCGGTTTGGGGCGGCTGATGTCACCGTAGATAAACGGCGGTTTGACGCATCTACTACCGTAGCTCTGCACCCAGCCGTTTTGGCTAAAGCCGTATCCGCTGAGTTGTTCGCCGAAATACTCCACCATGTCGTTGCGCTCGGGCTCTCCGTGTACGAGCACCTCTAGTCCGCACTCCTCTTGAAACGCCACGCACTCGTCGATGTAGTTTTTCATTGCTTGTTCATACGCCTCTTTGGTGATGGCATGTGATCTGTACTCACTTCTGGCTTTGCGGATTTGCGCTGTTTGAGGGAATGAACCTATGGTGGTCGTCGCCAGATCTCTATAGCCGAGTTGCGCTCTTTGGATCTTGATGCGCTCTTCAAAGCTCCCTTCCCGCTCAAAGATGGCAAGAGCTCTCACACGCTCCTGCACCGCTTTGTTGTGAATGCGCGACGAGGTTTTGCGCGAGAGGTTCGCCGCTTTGTTGGCATGTGAGAGTTCAAGCTCATAGGCGTTGAGGCTCTCGAAGCCTTCATGAAATATCTGCGACACAAGCGCTATCTCGTCGAGCTTCTCTAACGCATAAGCTAGCCAGCTCTTCACCTCTGCATCCATCTTTGTCTCGTATTTGAGGCTATACGGTGTATGCAGCAGCGAGCACGACGAACTAACATAGATGCGCTCTTTTGGCACGACGGCGGCTATCTTCTCTAAAAGCGTCAGACTCTTCTCAAAGTCGTTCTTCCAGATGTTTCGCCCGTCAATCACGCCAGCCACGAGCGTTTTGCCGCTATTGGCTATGAGTTCGAGCACCTCAAGATTCTCCTCGCCGTAGAGAAGATCAAGCCCAATGGCAAAGACGGGCGTATGCACCAAGATCGCCGCCGCCTCTTTGGCATGTGAAAAGTAGGTGCTCACTACTATTTCAATACTCTCGGATACGCGCGCAAGCCTGTCATAGGTGGGTTTGATGAGGCTAAGCACCTTTACGTCCAGGTCTTTTGAGAATATCGGCTCATCTATCTGCAGCATTATTCGCCCATCTTGCCCAGCTATCGTCTCTAACAGCTCCTCATAGAGCGGTAAGATCTTTGCATAAAGCTCAAAAACGTCGCCCCCGTCAACGCGCTTTGAGAGGCCAAGATAGGTGATCGGGCCTATGATGTTTATCTTCGGTGTGATCCCGAACGCTTTTGCCTCTTCGTACTCTTTTATGATCTTGCTCGCATCGAGTCTGTAGCTATCTTCAAGCGAGAGTTCGGGGACGATATAGTGGTAGTTGGTATTGAACCACTTCGTCATCTCCATCGCCGTGCGTTCGCCATCACCGCGCGCCATCGCAAAGTAGAGCTCTTCGTTTT
>JACXUD010000222.1 GCA_014764025.1 Campylobacterota bacterium
CCTCTATGTGTTCCTTGCTTTGAATCTTTAAGGGGGCTATAGACTCTCTTGCCTCAAATATGCAAAGGTACCGGCCTAAGCCGGCAACCTATTTTTGACTCATCACCCACTCGGCGAGCTTATGAGCTTCTGTTTGTGAAACACCTTGTATCGGCATAGGCACTTCACCCCATTTGCCTTCACTTCCTTGCAGAATTGAGTTTACAAACTCCGAACTTGAAGCGTATTTGTTTGCAACATCTTTAAATGCCGGTCCTACTAGATGCGTATCGATGCTATGACACCCCATACACCCCTTCTCATCGGCTAAAACGGCAGGATCGTCAAGATCTCTTGCAGGAGCATTTTTAAGACTCTCTTTATACTTTTTATACTCTCCAAGCGATGCTTCCATATAAGATTGCGTCGCTTCAGCTTGCAGCTTGAGCGGCTCTTCAAAAGAGACCACGCGAATCCCATGACGCGCCGTCGCCATCAGGGCCACACTTAAGAGCATGAGCGATATAACGCTTGCAAGCTCTTTTTTGCTAAATGTATCTTGATCCCAGCGTTTTAGCAGATAGATATAGAGTACAACAAGCACGAACGAGGCTAAAAACGGTAGAAGAATAAAGAGCGTTCCCATAAGAGCCTCGGCAATTCTCGGCGAAAAGACAAAGAGAATAAGCGGCAGTATCGCAACGTTTACGGGCGTAGCGAACAAAAACCACTTTTTACCCTGATTGACGGCCAACTCGCCCACTTCCACTTCACCCTCTTTTTGCAGTCTCATACCGTACCAGATCATAAAGACCCCACTGAATGCAAAAGCGGTCAAGAAGAAGTTCAAAAGTCTAAAACCCGTTAAAGGGGTGAGCATGATATCCCAAATATTTTGGATATACGAGAAGGTCTCCGGCTGCAGATAGAGATTTGCCATCGATAAGAATACGGGCGGCAGCGTATAGAAAGTAAGCACGGCAACCGCACCGATAGCGATGTGAAACCCTTTAGAGTTCTCAAGCGCGTGCCAGCTGAACTTATAGGCATACGAGAGCAAGAAGGCAAATATGTTGCCATAGACGATATGCAGGATATGCGGACTTACTTTCAAGATGGCCGTATAGAAGAACCCGGTGTAGAGAACCGAGATGATCAGCAGTGGCGCGACACCCCAGAGTGCCCCCATATTCTCGGAAATGGTTGTCGGATTCGTCATCTTATAGGCGAGTTTGTCATAGTTCTTGTTCCCCGTAACGGCACCCATGATGTTATAGATCACCGAAGCGGTCGATGCGCCGATGAGCACATAGATAAAAGATATATGAACGATAAAAACGATAATACCGAGCGCATCGTAAAACTCCATCGGTATCCCCATCGTAGGAGTCACTAACGGTATATCAAAAGGCAATTTCCAATTCATCTGAGCTCTCCTTTTTTATTGAGTGAATGAATATAGGCCGCAAGTGCATCTTTTTCCGTATCGGTTCCCACAAACGGCGGCATATAAGGCGTTCCTCCACCCGGAAGGTTGTTGAGTCTAGCTCGAATCGCCTCTTGCGACCACCCTTTTGTGAGTGATTTAAGACCGTTGATTCCGTTTTCTGTATGGCAGATACGGCACTCGATCAAGAATACGGAGTGGCCGACATCGATAAGATTGCTTTTGTCCTCTTTAAGTATCTTTTTATCATCTTCGATAAAAATAGCATGATTGAGCACGCCTACTTTGTTAAGATAAGGCACATCGGTAGGCCGGATACCGTTGGAGTAGATATAGTTGTAGATAATGTATGGTTTACGAATAAATTCACGTACGCGCTCCTCATATCCCCAAAAGACCAAAAAGGCGATAACCATGGCGCTTGCCGCGATATATGGCATATTCTTTGGTTTAAAGTAAGCGATGATCGTCGTAAGCAGCACCACACCTCCCGTCGCCATAATAATCGTGTACATCGCATCGAACTTATCTTCAAACTCTCTTGTCATCATGGCTGTTGGGATCATAGCCTTTGCCGATTCCGGAATGACCGAGAGATACCAGTATCCCAAAACGATTGAGAGCGGAACCGTAACCATCATAATCGTTGCAAGGAATTTAATGATTCTAGGCTTTGCATCGTTATCTTCGGGATTCTTTGAGAATGTTCCGATGATCCATGTCCACATAATCGCAAGCGCTGCGGCAAATGCAATGGCCGAGAAAGTTCTAAAGGCAAGAGAAGGGCCCCATGTCGGGTTAAAGAGTGCGTTGTTGTAATCGACATTTCCCGGGAAGACTTCAGGATCGACCCACGGCTGGCCGTCAAAATTCGGCGTAAGCATAAATGCAAGAATAGCGGTAATAATCACCATTGTCAGCCATGATGCAATCGCATAATAGACTCCAAGGCGATTCGATTTTTCACGCCCTTCAACCGTGTTCTCATTCTTTTTCCATGTCATAAACCACATAAGCAGCAAGACGACTTCAAAGTTAAACACGATCCACTCCGTAAACCATTTCCAAAAGAAGACTCGAATCAGACCGCCGATAGCGTTAGGAGAGAGGATATTGGCATGAATCCACATACCGATTCCGGTAAGGGCTCCGATAGAGGTAGAGACTATAAAGAAGACCATCAAGATCTTAAAGGTCATTTTATAAGCGGCCAGATCACCGCGCTTGTGTGCCCATATAGCCAAGAGCGCCAAAACGACACTGCCGCCGACTGCACCGCCGTGAGAGACAAAGACATGGATAACGGCGTTGATCGCCATTAACATTCTCTGCCCTATGACGGGCATTTCAAATATAGGATAATCAAACATTTGTTTCCTTTTCAACTATAAAGCAGTCCAAAGACCGCTTGATAAAGAAGCAACACTTAAGGGCACCTCTAAAAACTCTACGTGCGATTTTAGAAGGAGCAATTTTTACTCTATTTATAGGAGGGGCTCGCACCTCCTAGCCAAAGCTAAGAG
>JACXUD010000041.1 GCA_014764025.1 Campylobacterota bacterium
AGGAGATTTTTGCTTAAGTCAAGGCGACGCGAAGAGCCATAGCTAAAGCTACGGCGATGAGCGGCAACGATGAGGGAGGAAAAATCTCCTAAAGCCCTTTGGGAAGGGCAATTTTTACTCTCTTTAGGCGTTAGGCCTCTTCCTCTTAGCTTTGGCTAGGAGGTGCGAGCCCCTCCTATAAATAGAGTAAAAATTACTCCTTCTAAAATCGCACGTAGAGTTTTTAGAGGTGCCCTTAATTCAAATCAAACAATCACAAAAAGGATCTTAATGTTCATCGATGAAGCGTGTATCGGCTGTATCATCAACCAAAGCCGTAAAGTTTCACATGCCATAAAAGCTGATGAAAAGCTAACGAACAGACTCGTATCGCATGTCGAAGAGATGAGTAAAAGCTTTTCATACACTCAAACACCTCCGGCAATCGCGGCGGATGTCTATGAGCAGATGGCGCAAATAGCCGGCAAGATCGATCTCTATGATGAGGTCAAAGAGCACTCGACTCAAAAAGCGCTCTCCTGCGTACCGCTTTTAAAAGAGGAGCTTGCAAAGAGCACCAACAAGCTCCTTAGCGCAACGAAGATCGCGGTGGCGGGCAATGTGATAGACCTTGCCGCAGAGGTGGAGTTCGATCTGCATGAAGAGCTAGAGAAGATATTCCACACCCCTTTTGCGCACGATGATTTTGATGCTTTCAAGGAGCAACTTTCACATGCCAAAAAAGTAGTCGTCATCGGGGATAATGCTGGTGAGCATATCTTTGATCATCTCTTTATAGAGACCCTACAAAACCTATATTCACATGCCGAGTTCACCTATATGGTGCGAGGCTGTGCGATCATTAATGATGTTACGATGCAAGAAGCCATAGAAGCCGGATTTGACAAACTTTGCAATTTGGTAGACAGCGGAGTGAATACACCGGGCTTTACTTACGAGCGTGCAACTTCACATGCCAAAGAGCTCTTTGATAGCGCCGATCTGATCATATCAAAAGGAATGGGGAACTATGAGTGCATGACGCCGCCGCGCCGTAAAAACATCTGTTTCTTGCTTAAAGTGAAGTGCGGTGTGGTAGCCGCGTCGTTAGGTAAAAATATCGGGGATATCATCTGTAAATTGAGCTGAAGAAGAGAAAAGCTCTTCTTCACTCACAGATAGAGCTATTTAGAGAGGTAGATGCTCTCGATTTGTTGTAAAACCGCCGCTGGAGTCGTTACTACGGGAGCCTCGCTCACTCCTAATAGATATGAGGCTTGAGAGAGATCATCACCCAAGTTTCTAGCTCGCTCGCCTTGTGCCATATAGAATATTAAAACCGTCGGTTTTTTGTTGCTTAAGATTTGAGAGAGCGTGATCTCGCCTTTCTCGCCGATGAATTTCATGTCGGGCAGTTTGGTAAAGAGCAGCGGATGTCTTTTTGCGTAGCTAAATCCCGATAAAAATTTCTCACCGTTTCCTTGTGGGAACTCGATCACTTTATCTTTGTCAAAATCGGTTACCTCTTCATTGAGGACGAATTTCTCCATCGCCTCTTTAAAGGTCATTCTTTTCTCACCCGTAATGCCGTAATCGTAAGTGCCGTTTGCGTTCTCTATGTCGTTGCCTCTAAATGCACCGCTCCATGCAACCACACCGTTTTTGTCTATAATGAGCGCTTTGTTTTTAAATGCCTGATAGGCGTTGAGATACGCGACCATCATAGAGGGCTCGCCGCTGAATGATTTGACAAGCGCATCACCTGCTACATATTTGACCGTGTCATTTGTTTTTTGTTCAGTGATAGCGATATTTGGGGTATAGACCACGATTGAGTGGTTATATTTGCCCGCATCCACATAGTTCACATCCGTTTTGGCAGGTTTTGCTCCCGCGCCGACACCCACGACATTCACATTCCCAAGATAGGATTTCTCCGCCATACAACCGCTAAGCATCAATGCCATAAAGAGCACTGAGAGATATTTAAAGAACCGTTTCATTTGAGACTCCTTTGTTCTATATAGTTTCATTCTGCTCCGATGAAAATAAAAGAAAAATTAAAATAGTAAAATTATATTTTTGTTATAGGATGTGATATATTAAATGGATTGTAGAGAAGATAGCGGTGCTAAAAGGCACTATAAAAATGCCTTTTATTGCAGGATCAGTTTGATGCTTTGAGCATCTCCCAGTATTTTTCATATACGCTCAGTGCATTACCTACGTCTATTTGGAATTCGCTGTTTTTAAGATCTTCCTCGCTTGGATAGATCATGCGGTTGCTGCGTGTGGCTTCGTCAAGTATCTTAATGGCTGCCGCATTCGGTGAAGCGTAGCCGATCTCTTCGCTAATGGTTTTGGCAACTTCAGGGCGAAGCAAGAAGTCAATGAACTTATGCGCGTTTTCGATGTTTTTTGCCCCTTTAGGGATGACGAGCGAGTCTATCCAAACAAGCGCACCCTCTTTTGGGTAGATATATTTGATATCCGGATTCTCTTCGTTTGCCATGAAGCCTTCGCCGTTGAAGTTCATGCCGAGCTTGACCTCTTCATTGAGATAGACCTGTTTTTGTGATTCAGAGTAGAACATCTTCACGTTCGGCAGAAGCTCTTTGAGTTTATGAAACGCCGCTTCGATCTCTTTTGGGTTTGTTGAGTTTGCGGAGTGGCCGAGCACTTTGAGTGCGATGCCGAATACTTCGCGCATATCGTCATTGAGCAGTACGCTGTTTTTATACTCTGCCGACCACAAATCGCTCCATGATGCTACCGGTGCTGTGACGAGTTTCGCGTTGTAGCTCATCCCCGTGCTCCCCCAAAGATAGGGAATAGAGTAGTCGTTTTGCGGATCGAACGGTTTGCCCAGCAGTTTGGCGTCGAGGTTCTTGTAGTTTTTAAGCTTTGTCTTGTCTATCTTGGCAAGCAGACCCTCACGGCTCATCTTGTTCACGAAATAGGTCGATGGGACGATGAGGTCATAGCCCGAATTGCCCGCGGTCTTTACCTTGGCATACATCGCTTCATTTGAGTCGTATGTAGAGTATTTGACCTTGATGCCGGTCTCTTTTGTGAAATCCTTGAGAACCGAGTCGGGCATATACTCCGACCAGTTATAGACATATAAGACCTTGTCGGCACCAAAGAGCGAGAAGACGAGCGCAAAGAGCAGCGTGAGTAGTTTCATCTTTTTTCCTTTATCAAAATTTGAGAAGATATTACCATAAATAGCGTGAAAAGAAACATGATCGCACACAGCGCATTGATCTCGGGTTTGACGCCAAGGCGCACCATCGAGTATATCTTGAGCGGCAATATCTCATAGTCGGGCCCCGTGACGAAGAAGCTGATAATGACGTCATCAAGCGAGAGGGTGAAGCTAAGCAAAAAGCCGGCAACGAGTGCGGGAATGATGTTTGGCAAGATGATGCTCTTAAAGGCGATCCACTCGCTCGCTCCGAGATCTTTTGCCGCTTCGATGATGTTGGCATCAAAACCGCTTAGGCGAGCAAGCACCGTCACGACGACAAAGGGCAGGCTAAAGGTGACATGCGCGATAAAGAGGCTCATAAACCCAAGCGGGAGCGAGAGAAAAACAAAGAGCATCAGAAGCGAGATCCCCATGACAATCTCGGGCGACATGATAAGCACATAGATAAGACCATGGAGAAACTTACGGCCAAAGAAACGATAGCGGTGCAGTACAAGTGCGCCAAAAGCCCCAAGAATCGTCGCCGCGCTTGCAGAGGTGAGTGCGATCTGCACCGAGTGCCAAGCCGCCTCTAAGAGCGAGTCGTTCTCAAGCAGTTTGGTGTACCAATCAAGCGTAAAACCCTTCCACGCCACGCTGTATTTTGAGGCGTTGAACGAATAGACGATAAGCACGATGATAGGGGCATAGAGCAGGGCGTAGATAAAAGAGGCGTAGAGCTTTCTCATGAGAGCTCGCTTTTATGCGCCGCGATCTTTTGGGATTTGACCAAAAGTGCGATCATGCCAAACATAATAAGCAGCAAGATGACCGAAGCCGCCGAACCAAATGGCCAGTCACGAAATGTGAGAAACTGATTGCGAATAAAGCTTCCAACAATCAGCTCCTTCGCACCGCCGAGAATATCGGGGATAAAGAACATCCCAAGGGCGGGCAAAAAGACCAGCGTAGAGCCTGCGATGATGCCCGGCAGTGAAAGAGGGATGATGATATCTTTGAACTGCGAGAACTTCGAGGCCCCAAGGTCACGAGCGGCCTCTATGAGCCTCCAATCAAGCTTCTCAAGCGAAGCGTAGATGGGCAGTATCATAAAGGGCAGCAGCGTGTAGAACATCCCTACAAAGACCGCACTTTGGGTGTACATGATCTCTAACGGGGTCTCGATGATTCCAAGCGCCAAAAGTGCCGCATTGAGCAGCCCTTTGGTCTTTAAGATAGCGATGAGGGCGTAGGTGCGAACCAAAGAGCTTGTCCAAAAGGGGATGATGATAAGCAGAAGCAAGATGAATCGAAAACGCTTGGGTGCGGTGGCGACGATATAGGCGAATGGATAGGCCAGAATAAGCGCCATTATAGTTGTTAAAAAGGCTAGATAGAGTGAGTCTAAAAAGATGCCAAGATAGATGGGATCGATAAGTTTGAAATAGCTTTCAAAGCTAAAAGCGTAGATCAGAAATTCACTTTCTCCCTTGGTGAGAAAACTGCTTATAAGCACCAAAAGATTCGGCACGAATGCAAAGAGCAAGAGCCAAAGCGAGAGAGCGGCGATAGAGAGTTTGGCAAAGAGGGAGAGTCTATTCATGGGGAAGCAAGACCTCCCACCCCTCGACCCAGTAGAGGTAGAGTGTTTGTCCTACCTCATACCCCAGTGCGTCGCTCTCTTCGTTATAGAACTCGCTGGCCACCACCTCTTTGCCATTCTCTAGTTTGACGAGCAGATCGATGGTGGTGCCTTTGTAGATGATATTTTCAAGCACACCCGTAAAGTAGTTCTCGCTTTTCACATCCGCAAGGCTCTTCTCTACGCGAAAATCCTCCGGGCGGATAAGGATGGTACACTCGGGCGTTAGCGCTTTTTGGCATCTAAGGCTAAATGTTTTAGAGGCGTATTGCAGCGTCGCACGCCCATCTTGCAGGCTTAGAAGCGTTGCGCCAAAGCGGTTTGCCTCGCCGATGAACTCTGCTACAAAGAGGTTTTTCGGCTCTTCGTAGATCTCTTTTGGCGTGCCGATCTGCTCGATCTTGCCTCTATTCATCACCACGATGCGATCACTCATGCTCAGCGCCTCCTCTTGGTCGTGGGTGACGAACAAAAAGGTGATGCCAAGGCGTCGCTGAAGCATCTTAAGCTCTATCTGCATCTCTTTGCGCAGTTTATAGTCAAGCGCGCTGAGCGATTCGTCAAGCAGCAAGATAAGGGGTCGATTGACGACCGCACGGGCAATGGCAACGCGCTGCTGCTGACCGCCGCTAAGCTCGTGAGGTTTTTTGTTCTTATGTTCGCTCAGCTTCACCATACCGAGCGCTTCGTTGACCTTGAGTTCGATCTCCTCTTTCGAGGCTTTTTTCATCTTCAGTCCAAAGGCGATGTTCTCAAATACGCTCATGTGCGGGAAGAGCGCGTAGCTTTGAAAGACGGTGTTGGTCGCGCGCTTTTCGGGAGGCAGCTCTTTGATGCTTCTGTCTTGCAAAAGGATATCGCCGCCGCTTGGCGACTCAAAGCCGCCGATAAGGCGCAAAATTGTGGTCTTGCCGCAGCCGCTGGGGCCTAAAAGCGTTAAAAACTCACCCTCGTAGATATCGAGATCGATCTCATGAAGTATAGTGGCATCGTCATATTTTTTAGATATTTTTTGCAGCGATAAAAGTCTTTTTGGCATGTGAGAATCTACCCTCTTTATTAATGCCAAAAGGGTATCACAATAATTCTTTAATGTGCTTTTTGATGAGACGGCTCTCTTGACAGATCGTTATATATCAGGATATACTGCGCATCGTTTTATACCTTGGCACTACTTTTTTAGGGAACGCTTTGTGTATCGTTATATAGTTAAAGATATTACGCTTTGGCGTTTGATTGAAAGGATGGTTATGAAAAAGTTGTTTATTGCGTTGATGTATATCGCAACCTCGCTCTTTGGGGGCGAGATCAATATCGCGGTCGCGGCAAATGTGAGCTATGCGCTCGATGAGCTTAAAGCGGAGTTTGTAAAGATGCACCCTGAGACCAAGGTGCTTGTAACGCTTGGAAGCAGCGGCAAACTCACCGCGCAGATAAAAAACGGCGCACCCTACGGGCTCTTTATGTCGGCAGATATGGACTACCCCCAAGCGCTCTACAAAGAGGGCATCGCGACCACTCAGCCCGTGGTCTATGCGCAAGGAGCACTTGCTTATCTGAGTGCGAAAGAGCTTGATTTTAAAAAGGGCATCTCGCTGATGGCCCATGAGAGCGTTGAGAAGATTGCCATAGCCAATCCAAAGGCGGCACCCTACGGCAAAGCGGCTCTAGAGGCGATGCAAAAGGGCGGCGTTTATGAGAAAGCACAAAAGAAGTTCGTCTATGCCGAGAGCATCTCGCAGACGGTTGCTTACGCTGTGAGTGCGGCGGATGTCGGTTTTGTGGCAAAATCATCGCTCTTTAGCCCGAAGATGAGCCGCTTTATAGAGGGGAAGGACTGGGCGGAGGTGGATGCCAAACTCTACACGCCGATCGAACAAGGGGTTGTTTTGCTTCAAAACGGCGGTGAAGAGTACAGAGCCTTTTATGATTTCATACTGAGCCCAAAAGCAAAAGCGATATTTAAAAAATACGGCTACATTGCAGAGTAGGCTTTTGGCTCTAGGTGCTGTTGTATAATGGCACATGCAAAAAGAGCCGCTTACTTTTAAAACCATTTTCAAGCTTATTTTAGAGCAACGAAAAGCCCTTCTTTGGGGGCAGATCGTCACACTTTTAGCCATCATCGTGAGTGTCCCGACACCGCTGATGCTCCCCGTGCTTGTCGATGAGGTGCTGCTGGGCAAACCGGCACTCTTCGTCAACTCCATCGACGCCTTTTTTGGCAGCGGGAGTGCTTTTTACTACATTGCTCTCGTTACGCTCGCGGTTGCTATTTTGCGTTTTTTGTACTATCTGCTGGGCGTCATCACCACGAAGATATTCACGCAGATCGCCAAGCAGGTGACCTTTAAAATACGTAAATCACTCATAGAGCATCTGCAGGTCACCGCCATGAACGAGTATGAGTCGCTTGGCAGCGGCGCGATCACGGCGAACCTTATTAACGACGTCAATACGCTCGATAGCTTCATCATGAGCAGTGCCAGCAAGTTCGTAGCCTCCGCTCTTACTCTTATTGCGGTGGGTGCGGTGATGATAGCAATCGATCCGATTTTAGGCTTGCTTATCCTCACCATTCAGCCGCTGATCATGCTTGTGAGCAAAAAGATGTCGCGCAGTGTCGGCAGGCTTAAAAAGGCTGAGAATGAAGCCATAGAGAGTTTTCAAGAGAGCGTGGGCGAGACGCTGGAACTCTATGGGCAGATAAAGGCATCCAACAAAGAGCGCCATTTTTTTGGCGAAGCGATAGAGAGTGCGAAAAATATTCAAGCCACCTCGAACGCATACGGCTACAAAAGCGTAGCTTATGAACGCCTCTCCTACACGATATTTCTGATCGTCTTCGAGATGCTCCGTGCGAGCGGGCTTTTGCTGGTGGCCTACAGTGATCTGAGCATCGGGATGATGTTTGCGATGTTCGGCTATATATGGTTCATCATGACGCCCGTGCAGGATATGCTCTCGATGCAGTACAGCTACGCCTCTGCGGCGGCGGCGATAGAGCGGCTTAACAAGATTTTCGCCCTGAAGATCGAGAGCAGCGGCGAGCGGCTTTTAGAGAATCGGCATGTGAATATATCGCTCAAAGCCCTTAATTTCGGCTATAAAGAGGGCAAGAACGTGCTTGAAGATATCACCCTGGATATTCTCATGGGCTCGAAAATCGCACTCATCGGGGCAAGCGGCAGCGGCAAGACGACTTTGGCGCAAGTTATTGCAGGCTTTTACGAGAAATCATCGGGCGAGATTTGTTATAACGATATCCCGACTGAGGAGCTGGACAAACACTCGCTTCGCGAACGCATCTTTTTGGTGATGCAGATGCCTATCCTCTTTAATGCCACGCTTCGTTTCAATATCGCGATGGGCGATGAGAGCGTGAGTGATGAAGCAATTTCACATGCCGTAAAGATCGCTCAGCTTGGCGAGATGCTGGCCTCGATGCCTTTGGGCCTTGATACGGTGGTAGGGCATCACGGGGTACGGCTCTCGGGCGGTCAGCGCCAGCGTCTGAGCATTGCTCGCATGATAATAGCAAACCCTAGCGTGGTGATATTCGACGAATCCACCTCGGCGCTTGACGTACATACCGAGACGAAGCTTCAACTGGCATTGGAGCCGATCTTAAAAGATAAAACGGTCATCACCATCGCGCATCGCTTAAGCACCGTCAAGAACGTAGATCGCATCTATGTGCTTGAAAACGGGCGTATCGTTCAAAGCGGCACGCACAGAGAGCTTGAAGATGAGGCCGGCCACTACCGCGAGTTTGTAAGACATCAGCTTATGTGAAATTAGGTTATTTTTTTTAATGATATCATCCGACATTTTGGGTATAATGTAGCCTTTTGAGTTTAAGGAACGGCAGCGTGAAGAGTCACACCTATAAAAAAAACCATTTCGGCATCTTCTCTTTAACGGTAGTATTGATCTTTTCGGCTGCCGGTATCGCCTTTTTCAGCATCACCGAGTACTCTCTTCATAAACGCAATTACAATGAACATTTGAATGAGAAGCTAAGAGTCGCCGCTTATATGACAAATACGCTTTTGACTCCGGAGTTTCACGACAGAGCGCTCGATGCACAGAGCATCGATGCGATGGAGTACACCCGCAATATCGAGCGCTTAAGCGAGATGGCTAAAGAGCTGGACGTCATCTATATCTATACGATGGTCGAGCGTGAGGGCAAGATATACTTCACCGCGTCTAATGCGACCGATGAGGAGCGCAAAACGGGGATAAATCTTACGACCTATTTTGAGCATTACGAGGAGCCAAGCAAAGAGCTTGTAAAGGTCTTTGCGACACATAAAAGCGGGTATGACGCCTACAGCGACAAGTGGGGGAGTTTTCGCAGTTATTTTCTTCCAAGGGTTTCGCCGCAGGGCAACTTTTATGTCGTGGCGGCGGATATCGCGACGACAAGGATCGAAAGGGAGCTGAAATCGGCGCTTTTGGAGGTGAAGAGCCAAGGTCAAAACGGTTATCGTTTCATCACCGCACAGATGCAGCAGTACTCGAAGCGCTACTTAAAACTAAGCCACGATCTGCATCGTGCTATCGCCAATGATGAGTTCACTTTGCACTATCAGCCTCAAATAGAGACCCTAAGCGGCAAGCTCATAGGGGCCGAAGCGCTGTTGCGCTGGCACCACAAAGAGCTTGGCGATATATCGCCGAGTGAGTTCATCCCTATCGCCGAAGAGAACGGGTTTGTCATAGAGATAGGCGAGTGGGTTCTGCAAGAGGCGCTTAAGCAGATAAAAGAGTGGAACGAAACCTACGGCGCCGATCTGGTCATGGCGATCAACCTCTCGGCGGTTCAGTTCCGTCACCCTCTCTTTATTGGGCGTCTATTAGAGATCGTGGAATCGATCGGCGTTAAGCGCGACTTTATCGAGCTGGAGATCACCCAAAGTATGGCGATGCACGACACCAAACAAGCCATAGAGATCGTCAGAGAGCTCCATGAAGAGGGTATCCGTATAGCGATCGACGATTTTGGAACGGGCTACTGCTTCAGCAAGCCGCTGAGTGCATCGGAGTTTGAAGGCTTCTGGAAAAATTGGAAGAGCAAACACGAGTAGCAAGGAGGAGAAGATGATAATCGATTTTGAACAACTGAGTGAGTTGGAGCGATATAAAACGATGAGCAACACGATCTTTCCGCGCCCTATCGCGTGGATAAGCACGGAGGATGAGGGTGTTATTAACCTCGCACCCTTTAGCTACTTTGCGCCGCTGAGCTCCAAACCCGCACTTGTGATCGTCTCGATCGCGCATAAAGAGGACGGCGAGCCAAAAGACACCTTTGCCAACATTATGAAGCATAAAAAGTGTACTATCAATCTCGCGCACAAAGAGCTTTTGGCAGATTTGAAAAACAGTGCAGAAGAGCTGCCAAAAGAGCGAAGTGAGTGTGAAGAGTTCGGTATAGAGACAAGAAGAGTCTTAGAGGAGTATCCGCCGATGGTTTCACATGCCAAATGCGCTCTCTTTTGCAAACTCTATAAGAGTGTAGATATCGGTAACAGCTATGAGCCGCTGATCTTGGAGATCAAAGGGCTCTATATAGATGATGATGCGATAGGCGAGAGGGGGCACATAAAGCTAGAGAATATCGGCAGGGTAGGGATGGAGTTTCTCACCGATGCCACCCGCAGCCGCTAAAAGAGCTCTTGGGGCTGTTACGAAGCTTCACATTCTCTTTTTTTCAACGGCGAAATATATCTATCTCTTCTAAAATTGGATACCATCTACTAAAAAAGAGGTATCCATGAAACATGTCATCAATCTCTATAAACAGCATAAGATCACCGTTGATGGCTATATCGAAACACTTATAAAGAGCTTTCCCGCGGACTATATGCTCCACTCAAAAGAGATACTTGAAAACCATAAGTTCATCCAGCTCATCTATGCGGTTGACGGCGAATTCCGCCAGCACACCCCGATAGTCTGCCGCAGAGAGCGCGACGGGCGCCACATAGGAAGCGATAAGAGACACTACTTCACCAAGATGGAGCTCAACGCCAACGGCTTTTATATCTCGAACCCCTACATCCACTACCGCACGGGCAAAGCGAGCATCTCGGTGGTTCAATTTGTAGAGGGGTACTACTACGTCTTTGATATCAACCTTATATTTTTGCTTGAAGATCTCAAGCTCATCGAATACAACCGTGTATACGACAAGTTGCGAAGAGGAATTTACTGGATCGGTTCAGCACTTTTAACACTCGTTTCGGTCGCGCTTATAGGGTATGGCGGGTTCATCTTTTTCAAGCTGATGTCCATGTTCAACGATGCGGAGTTTTTGCACGATATCTTCAAATCCATCATCGCCATCACGCTGGGGCTTGCCATCTATGACCTGGCCAAGCAGATATTCGAACACGAAGTTATCTATGAGTCCTTTGACCACCCCGACGACAAGCAGTACAAGGTTCTCGGCAAATTCGTCATCTCTATCGTTATCGCACTCTCTATCGAGACGCTGATGGTGGTCTTTAAGATCGCGCTTGACGACTACTCGCAGATGAATTCGGCATTTTACTTGATGATCGGTACGACCATCATGTTTGTAGCACTCGGTTATTTTTATAAAACCATCAATACGACTCCTACAAAAGAGGAGTGAGTTTTGGCATGTGAAAAGAAGCGCTGCGGCTGGGTGAAGCTGAGCGAGCCGATATACGTCGAGTATCACGATAACGAGTGGGGAAGAGAGCTGCATGACGATAGAGCGCTCTTTGAGCTCTTTAGCCTCGAGACGCAAGCAAGCGGATTAAGTTGGCTTACGGTGCTAAAAAAGCGTGAGGGCTACCGCGAGGCTTTCGAGGGGTTTGATCTCGCACGCGTCGCCTCGTACGGCGCAGATGATGTCGAGCGGATCTTTGCAAGTGCTCTTACCATTAAAAGCCGCCCGAAGATAGAGGCGATCATCAATAACGCCAAAGGGTTCGTGAATATCGTTCAGGAGTTCGGTTCACTTAATGAATACTTCTGGCGGCATGTGAATTATGCGGCAAAACGCAATGATATCCCCGACTACAAAAGCGGCCCATGCCAAAGCGATATCTCGGACGCAATCAACAAAGATCTCAAAAAACGGGGCTTCAAGTTCATCGGCTCGGTAACGATATACGCCTTTATGCAGGCCTGCGGCATGGTCGAAGATCATGAAAACGGCTGTTTTTGCAAATCTAAAAACTAAGCTCTTTCATAAACGACAAATTTGTAATTCTGATATCTCGAAAAACAAATTTGTCACTTCTCTATCTTTTTATCCTTCGAATTTACGAAAATTGTAACATGAGAAAAACTCTTTAAATCCCTATATTTAAGGGTTTTATAAAATTTTCTTACGCTTTTTTTCTCTTTTTTACGTGTGGAACGCTACTTGAAATAGTATAGATGTAAATTTAAAATATCTGCCAAAAGGGCGGATGGCTATCAAAGGAGATACCATGTGTTACAGTGAGACCATCGAGGTCGAGGACAGAAGTTTCAGTAGTTTTTTACACCATTACGATGAGTTTGAGTTGGATCTCAACTACAACGATATTTATGGATGTATCGAGAGCATAGCGACATGTATCGAGGAGTATGTGTGGTAATTTTAAAAA
>JACXUD010000223.1 GCA_014764025.1 Campylobacterota bacterium
GAGCTCAACCAGGTCGTATCGATCGTCTCGCTGGTCACTACGGACTTGCAAATCGCCGTTATGAAGACGCGTATGCTTCCTGTGGGCAAAGTCTTTAACAAATTCCCGCGTATGATCCGTGACCTTACACGTGAGCTCAACAAAAAGATAGAGCTCGAGATAAAAGGTGAAGAGACGGAGCTTGACAAATCGATCGTCGAAGAGATAGGCGATCCGCTCGTACACATCATCCGTAACTCATGCGACCACGGGATCGAAAAACCTGCAGACCGTGTCGCAAGAGGCAAGAGCGAGACGGGAACGATCGGACTTAAGGCCTATAACGAAGGGAACCATATCGTTATTCAGATCGATGACGACGGAAAAGGGCTTGATGCCGAGATGCTCAAGAACAAATCTTTGGAGAAGGGTATCATCACCGAGAAAGAGGCCGATACGATGAGTGAAAAAGAGGCCTTTAATCTCATCTTCAAACCGGGCTTCTCTACGGCGGCTCAAGTGACCAACGTCAGCGGACGCGGTGTCGGTATGGACGTTGTAAAAACAAATATCGAAAAGCTCAACGGTATTATCGATATCGAATCGCAAATGGGGGTAGGGACCTCGATGAAGCTCAAGATCCCGCTTACGCTTGCCATTATCCAAGCGCTTCTAGTCGGTGTTCAAGAGGAGCACTATGCTATTCCGCTTGCATCGGTTCTAGAGACGGTGCGTATCTCTACCGATGAGATCTATACCGTTGAGAACCGCTCGGTCATGAGACTTCGCGACGAAGTCCTCTCGCTGGTGCATATAGGCGACATATTCGAGGTCGATCGCATCCTTGACGGCAGCGAGCACGCTTATGTTGTCGTCCTCGGTCTTGGCGCAAGCAAGCTCGGTCTTATCGTTGACTCTCTTGTAGGGCAAGAGGAGATCGTTATCAAATCGCTCGGCGAATACCTTAAAGGGATCGACGGGATTGCGGGTGCGACCATCCGCGGCGATGGCGGCGTAACGCTTATCGTGGATGTCGTGGCACTGATGCAGATGGCGAAAAACGTCAAATCAAAACCGGTGAGCGAATTTTCGCAAACGCTCAAACTGACCCATGAGAAGACAAAAGCGAGCGACTATTGCGTCATGATCGTCGATGACTCAAAAACCGACAGAACCATCATGCGCAAAGCGATAGAGCCGTTGGGGATTAAACTTGTCGAGGCGACGGACGGTCAAGAGGCGCTCTCTATTCTCAAACAGGGCGAACATAGCTTCGATGCGATGCTTATCGATATCGAGATGCCGAGAATGGACGGCTACACCCTTGCAAGCGAGATCAAGAAGTATAACCGCTATAAAAATCTGCCGCTTATCGCCGTTACCTCAAGAGCGGGCAAATCGGATCGTATGCGCGGTGTAGAGTCGGGAATGGTAGAGTACATCACGAAACCGTACTCGGCAGACTACCTCTCAAGCGTCGTTCAACGCAACATCAACTTTAAAGCGGAGTTCTTAAAATGAGTGATAAACTAAAAGAAGTAATTGCAAAACAGTCGAAACAACAGAACCTGCCGCTTGGTCAATCAAAAGATGTCGTCCAGCTTGTCGGCTTTATCATCGGTGATGAGGAGTACGCGGTACCTATCTTAACGATTCAAGAGATCATCAAACCTATCCGCTGGACGCGTGTTCCGCAGGTTCCTCCCTATATTTTGGGGGTATTCAACCTTCGCGGTTCCGTCATTCCGCTTATCGACCTTCGTACCCGTTTTGGTCTTAGCCCGAAAAACCATAACGAAGAGACGCGTTTTATCGTTATGAAGTACGGCGACGACGTAGCGGGCTTTGTGATCGACCGCCTTACGATGGCGCTTCGTATCAACAAAGAGGATATAGGCCCCGCACCCGACACGGTCGCAGGTGATGATAGCATGATCGACGGTGTAGGTAAACAGGCCGACCGTATTTTGACCATTTTAAAAGTGAATAAACTTCTCGAGAGAGACTTCTAACAGTAATCAAATGGGCGGTGTATCAATAACGCTTACAGGCTCGGCAGATGCTCTTACGTTCATGCTGAGCGGCTCTTTGACCCTTGCATCGCTCGGTGATTTTGAAAAGAGGCTCCTTCATCATAAATACGCCTCCGTCAAGACCGTTCATTTGGAACTTGACGATCTAGAGTATATCGATACGGCGGCGGCGCTCTTTATCAACACGCTCGAAAGCGAATTCCGATCAAAAGGGATTCTCTTCAATCTCCTGGTCACCAAAAAAAATATCATTCAAGCACTTGAGCTTACCGCGCACTCTTCAAAACGAGAAGCGGTGGTGAGCGAGCCAAAAGAGGGCACATTAGAGCGAATCGGCAGAGAGACCTATGATAACTATCGCGGCCTACTTGGATTTTTGGCTTTTATAGGCCGGCTCTTTGCAACCAAGATAAGGCTTCTGCTGCGCCCACGAAATATCCGTCATAAAGAGATAGCCTATGAGCTCTATGAGAGCTCTATCAAAGCTATAGGGATCGTCGCTTTGACAAGCTTTCTTATAGGTCTCGTCGTGGCCTACCAGTCTGCTTATCAGCTCAAAATCTACGGGGCGAACATCTTTATCGTAGATATGCTCGGGCTCTCCATTTTGCGTGAACTCTCGCCGCTCATTACGGCCATCGTCATTGCAGGGCGAAGCGGCTCGGCCTTTAGTGCGCAAATCGGAGCCATGAAGATAACCGAAGAGCTCGACGCAATGCGGAGTATGGGGTTTGACCCCTACTTCTTTTTGGTGTTGCCAAAGATCATTGCGCTTATGATCGCGATGCCTGTAATGATCTTTATTTCGGATATAATGGCGCTTTTTGGGGGTATGCTCGTCGCTAACCTCGATCTTGACATCACCGCAGAGCTCTTTATGCAGCGTTTTCATCAGGTGATCGCCGCGAA
>JACXUD010000224.1 GCA_014764025.1 Campylobacterota bacterium
ACGATGCCTTACAAGGCGACATCAACGGGAAATCCGAACTGTCTAAGCTGCCATGACGTCAAACGCGGCGATACGCTGGGGGCGATCAGCATGGAGTTTGATATCAGCAACATGCGCAACAGCGGCATGTTCACGATACTTAAAATACTCGGGATCAATCTTCTCTTCTTAGTAGCAGCACTCTTGCTTGTAAACTACTATGCAACGCCGTACATGAGGCTCTTTACGAATCTGCAAAACGGAATCCGCCGAGCCTATAGCGGGGATTTCACACATAAGTTTGAGACATCCGTGAGCGGAGATGCACAGAGCGTCGTAGAGCAGATGAACACCCTCTTTAAAAAGATGCAAGAGACCTTCGGCGATATAAAATACAATCTCGCCACCTTTATTCCAAAAGGGTGCGTCTCATCAAGCGACCCTCTCTATGAAGCGAAGATTATCATCAGCGAGCTCTCGGATATCTATAAGTTCAAAAAGACCATAGAGCTTGATGCAACGAAAGATTCGGTCTATTCAAGAGTGATCGATATATTTAAGCATAAATATAAACTCAAACATTTCGCCATCTACGAGGTGAACAATGTCTCGAATGAACGCAATCTTATCTATATCAGCGAAGGCAAAAGCATCTGTATGGAGTCCACCAATAGAGACTCCGCGCTCTGCCGCGCCCACCGCACTCAAAGTGATGTGATCTCAAGCGAATTTGTGAACCTTTGCCAATATTGCGATTCCGGAGAGCTCAAATATGTCTGTATCCCTTTTAGCATCAACGACGACTACTCTCTTGTGATATCGATCACGACGAAAGTAGATGATGAGCTTAATGAGATAAGCCAGAATATCCCAAGCATCAAACACTATCTTCAAGCGGCAAAACCGGTGGTAGAGAGCCGAATTCTTATGGATAAACTGCGTGACACCTCTTTGCGTGATGGTATGACCGGACTCTACAACCGCCGCTTTTTAGAGCAGTTTATCGATAAAATTATGAGCCAAGCACAACGCAAGAACGACACCTACACCATCATGATGCTCGATGTGGACTTCTTTAAGATGGTCAATGACACATACGGACACGATGTGGGCGACAAGGTGATCGTCGAGATTGCCAACATCCTCAAAGAGTCGGTGCGCGAGGCCGATCTAGCGATCCGATACGGAGGCGAAGAGTTCTTGGTGATGCTGCATAACGCAAGTCACGAGGGTGCTTTGATGGTAGCACAAAAGATCCACTCGACATTTGCAAAAGTGGTCTTTAAAGTTGGACAAGGCGAGACGATGCAAAAGACGATGAGTATCGGTATGGCACGCTTCCCTGATGATACCGACAGTGTGTGGAAATGTATCAAATTCGCCGACACCGCGCTCTATGAAGCAAAACACACTGGACGCAACAAGATAGTTGAGTTTAAACCGGAGATGTTTGACAGGGAGGAGTTTTAATCTCTCCCTTACTTTTCGTACAGCCTTTCATTGTGCAGACTGCACGATTTTAAGCGCTCTTCGCAGAGCAGGTAGTCGAATAGAGCGCCTGTGAAAAGTATCAAAAAAAGAAGCAGTAACACACTTTTGCCTCTGCTTGCCATGGAGTAAAAAGCGCTCTTTGGCCTATTGTGATCCTCATCGCTATAGGTGATGAGCGACTCTTGGGCACCGTGTTGCCTCATCACGTCCGCACAAACCGCCGCACACTCACCGCAGGCAATACATCGATGATCAAAACCCTTTTTAATATCAAGATTTGGAACCGGGCAGACTTGCACGCACGCTTCACAGCCGATACACGACTTGGAACCCCTAAAACGAAATGCAGCGCTCTCTTTGTTATAAAAAAGTGTGTTAAAGAGTTCATACGGGCAGATATAGGAGCAAAAGAACTCTTTAAAGAAGAGTGTTTCGGCAAAGAGGTAGAGTGCCGATGAGAGCCAAAGGGCTAAAACGAGCGGCATATCGACAAAGAGCAGAGGCAGCTCTTTGATGAAAATCTCCAATGGCAGCAGATAGAGAAAGATCGGCAAAGTTCCGATAAGGTTGATTACCAAAAGTAAAATTACGGCAACTATACTCTTTATCGGATGTTTGTCGGCTCTTTTTTCACTCCCTATGGTACGCTTTGTAGCGATACCGAGCAGTTTTATTTTAATGAAATCGGTATAGAGACTCTTTAAGAGTGTCTTGGGGCAGAGTCTACCGCAAAAGAGGCGTGAGAGTGTCAAGTTTGCCGCCAGAATAACAAAAAGCGCACTGAGCACAAAGAGCACGAGCAGTGTAGTCGTCGTAGCTTCAAAGCCCACAAAAAAGAGCTCAAAGCGGGAGTGGTAGAAGTTAAAATGAAGCAGATGCAGCCCATTGTATTGGATGATAGGCAGCAGCAAAAGCGCAAGAGTGAGCGTTATGCCTTTTATCGCCTTTGACTGCTGATGTTTTTGAAGTGCACTCATCTAATCCCTCTCTTTTTTCCATAAATCGACTCGTTTTTCAATAGGGAGCGTTCCGTTTTCAAGATATCCCTCTTGAACCCTCTGCAGCAATTGAATAAAAAAGCGCTCTTGGGGCAGTTCGTTATATCTTTTAATGACCTTATCGTCGCTATAGAGCAGAATATAGGGAATCCTTGAGCTCTTTAAAGTTCTTATAAACTCTTCGCTCTTGACTCTTTGGTATGCGGCATGTGAATCCGTTTGGGCCCTTAGGGGCTCTGAGACGATCTCTATGTAGCGGACTTTGATATTTTTTGACTCTACTATTCGCATAAGCTCCAAACCCTTTTGACAAGGTGGACACCATGAAGTATAGAAGTAATCGACTCTTATATTCTCTTGCGCCTTTGCGATGCTGATGCAAAACGCCAAAAACAAAACAACTTTTGTTATCTTCATCACTCTTATCCATATCTTAAG
>JACXUD010000225.1 GCA_014764025.1 Campylobacterota bacterium
CGCGTTTTGCATGATCTGCTCTTTTTTTATATCTTTCTTGCTCTTCAAAATCGCTCCATATTTTTTGTGGACAAATTATCCCGAATTATGCAATAGGATTATACACAACAAAAAATATGAAAGAGGTTTAGGAATCAGTTACTACTGCCGCAGTAGTTTCCATCACACCCCGGCACCGCACCCGAGTCTTTGGCGTTGCCGATAAGAAATTTGTAGAGATCTTCCTCTCTTTTTGGGGTGAAATAATCACTATTTAATGCATCCAAAGCCTCTTTTTGCCCTTGGTGTGCCGTTATAGTAGGCGTGCTAGAGGCGTCTCGAATACTCTCCCACTCATATATAGTGTGCATCTTCGCCCCTCTAAACGGACTGCCGTGACAATCGATACACATCTTTTTATAGACCTTCATCCCTTTTGGATAGTAGGCATGTGAAGTTGAAAAAGCGATGAACGGTACTATGAACAACACATATAAAACTCTCATTTTGCACCCCTTTTTTCTAATCTTTTTTGAACGTCTTTTAGGATAAATCCAAAATCATCCGCATCCCAATACCCAAGCGAGTAGTCGATAATCTCACCGTTTGCATCTAAAAAGTAGAGCTTTGGAACGGCATTTGTCTCTAACGCTTTTGGATAGCTGTCTTTAACTTTATCAAGGTGCACGCTTACATACTCTTTGTTGATTCGCTCGATGATTTTTGGGTCTTTAAAGGTCGTCGCCTCATACTTTTTGCAGAACTTGCAATCCTCGCCGCTCATAAATACAAAGAGGAGTTTGCCCTCATTCTTGGCATGTGAAAGTGCCGACGCATAATCCTTCTGCCACGCTATTTCAGAGCCAAGAAGCAGCACGGAAGCGGCAAAGAACGCAAAGAGTAGTCTCATAAGTAAACCTTATTGTGTGATTTTTGTGATTGTAGTCACTCGAAGATTAACGAGTTATAAAAAAAAGTGATTGATTATAAAGTGGAGAGAGATTTTAAATTCGGCATGTGAATTCACATGCCGAATAGACTATTTTACAAGCGCGACCGCGTCGATCTCGACAAGCGCGTTTTTAGGAAGCGTCTTGACCGCAACGGTTGATCGAGCCGGTTTATGATCTCCAAACGCCTCCGCATAGATGGCGTTTACCGTTGCAAAGTCATCCATGTTATCTAAGAAAATAGTCGTCTTGACCACATCTTGCAGCGAGCTGCCTGCCGCTTCAAGCACCGCAGTCAAATTTTTTAAGACCTGTTTTGTCTGAACACTTACGTCACCCTCTAGCATCACGCCCTCGGGCGTCAAAGCGATCTGCCCCGATGTAAATACCATACCGTTTGCCACGACTGCTTGCGAGTATGGCCCGATGGCTGAAGGTGCTTTATCTGTTTGTACGAATTTCATTTTATTCCTTTGTTTTATATTTGAATTTTTGTCGATACTCTTTGTTCGCATCATCCACGTATGAGAGAAAATCCTCTTCGTTCCAATAACCCAAGAATTGGTATATCTCCTCCTCGCCCGGAGTGATAAAGTAGTGACGCGGAACCCCTTTTACCGTATATCTGCTCGGGATATAGTCACGGTCGCGATTGATATGCAAAAGTACATAGCTCTTTTTGAGTTTTGCCAGAACACTCTCGCTTTGAAGCGTCGTGGCTTCTAGTTTTTTACACCAGCGGCAATTCTCGCTGGTAATGAGCATATAGATGTTCTTCTTCTGCTCTTTTGCCTCTTTGAGTGCCGCTTTATAGTCGGTTAGCCAGTCAAACTCGTTTGCAAAAAGCGAAAACGCACAGAGAAGCGTCAAAAACAGTTGTCTCAAAAGCACTCTTATCTCCACTCTTCTATCAGCGTTTTAAAGACTTTGTAGAGTCCTTCGACCTCTGCACGGGTGGTGCGCTCGTTTACGGAGTGAATTGTATCGTTTTTTACGCCGAACTCTATCACATCGATCCCCATCGGCGCCATAAATCTCGCATCGCTCGTACCGCCTGCGGTTGAGTGTTTCGGTTTGATTCCGCTTACTCTGAAAATTGCCTCATCGATGAGTCGCACTACCTTCGTATCGGTATTGGTGCGAAACGGATAGGAGCCTTGGGTGAGGCGCAGTTCGTAATCTAGTCCCTCTAGGTTTTTGGCCACGAACTCGCTCACCTCTTTTTGGGTCGTGAGCGTTGTGTTGCGCACATTGAACATCATCTTGAGCTCGTTAGGGGTCACGTTTGTCACCTGCATCCCCGCGCGAATGTCGGTCACGACGAATTTGCTGGGGCTAAAGAACTCATCGCCGTTGTCAATATCGACACCGGCCATATTGGCTAAGCGTGGCGCTATCAGATTAACAGGGTTGATCGCCTTTTCCGGGTAGGCAGCGTGACCTTGTTTGCCCTTGATGGTCAAATAGCCGTTTATCGAACCGCGTCGCCCCACCTTGATGGCATCACCGAATTGCTCTTCACATGTGGGCTCGGCAACCACGGCGGCATTTGGGAGCATATTATGAGCTTTAAGATACTCAAGCGCTTTGATCGTGCCGTTGATCCCCTCGCCCTCTTCATCGCTGGTGAGCAAGATAGATAGCGTGCCGTTGAAGTTTTGCGTCTCTTTGATCGCCTGCACGAAAGCCGCCACGCCGCTCTTCATATCCTGCGTACCGCGCCCATAGATGTAGCCCTCTTTTTCAACCGCTTCGTAAGGGTCGGTTGCCCAGCTGTTTCCCGCAGGCACCACATCAACATGCCCCGCGAAACAGAGGTGATCCCCCTCGCCGAACTTTTTATATAAAAAGAGGTTCTTTACATCCTCCACATCGATGCGAATCGCTTCAAAATCACTTAGATACTCGGCAATAAAATCAAGCAATCCGCCATCACTCGGCGTCTCGCTCTTGCATGAGATCATATATTT
>JACXUD010000226.1 GCA_014764025.1 Campylobacterota bacterium
CGCTGGGCGGTTCGCTCTTTGGAGCCTATATAAACTACTATCTCGCACTCTTTGTGGGGCGAAAATTCCTGCAGAGGTACGGGCGCTACTTCTTTATTAAAGAGAGTGCACTGGCGAAGATGGACGGCTTTTTCTTGAAGCACGGAGCGATCTCTACCTTTACGGGAAGGCTTATTCCCGGTATTCGCCAGCTCATCTCGATCCCTGCGGGCCTTGCGAAGATGAACTTGGCAAAGTTTACTCTCTATACGTCGCTTGGTGCGGGAATCTGGGCGTTTATCTTAGTTATGTTAGGATTTTTCATCGGCGAGAACAAAGAGCTTATCGAGAGTATGCTCAAAGAGATCACGATGGCGGTCGTCGCTCTTGTGGCGATCATTGGATTTGTCTATTATAGATATCAAAAAAAGCAAGGAGTATAAAATGTTAGAAGTAGGAAAAAAAGCACCGGAGTTCTGTCTGCCGAACCAAGACGACGTAGAGATATGTCTGCGCGATATATTAGGAAAGTGGATCGTCCTCTATTTCTACCCAAAAGACAGCACGCCCGGATGTACCACGGAGGCGTGTGAGTTTAGCGAGGCAGCTCCCGATTTTAGCGGGCTTGATGCGATCATCATCGGCGTAAGCGGCGATAGCACCAAATCGCACCGTAATTTCATTGCAAAAAAGGATCTTAATATTACGCTGCTCAGTGACGTTGAGACAACCATGATGCAGAGCTACGGCGTTTGGCAGCTTAAAAAGAACTACGGCAAAGAGTACATGGGAGTGGTAAGAACTACCTGTATCATCGACCCGCAAGGTGTGGTACGAGCACTTTGGGAGAAGGTAAAAGTGAAAGGGCATGTGGCCGAAGTGCAGGCCAAACTAACCGAACTTCAGGCTTAAAGCCCTCTTGGTATGTGAATATCTTTTCACATGCCACTACATTTTATGTTGATTTTTAGTTATAATGGAGTGACACTTTTCGTAATTATGTGATAAAAATATAACAAATTAGAGACAATTTAAGCAAAAGAGTGATAAAAATAATATATTATTCGTCACTCTCTAATTTAAAGGGCGAAGATTGAAAAAGTTACGCACGCTTTCTCTTGCATATAAGATACACCTTCCCCTTCTTTTCATTATTATTGTCGGTTTGAGCGTCATCATCTATAACTCTATTATAGCTCTTCAAGGGGTTGAAGAGAGGGCTAAAAACGAGATCAAAAGAGATCTTCAAGAGTATCTGAGCAACGAGATCGCCAAGATGGAGACCATAGGTCTGACCAACGCAATCAATATAGCGCTCAATCAAACACTCATCGAATCACTCAAACAAAACGATCGTTCATTGGCACTCTCGCTTCTTCGCGAGCTTTCTCAAAACTACGCGCAATACACAAATTTTAAAGATATAAAGATACATATCCACGACAAATATCATCGAAGTTTCGTTCGCGATTGGCTTCCGGAGGTCTATGGCGATAACATAGGGCTCTTTAGACCATCTTTGCATAAGGTCGTCGCAGAGAAAAAACCGATCATTGCCGTAGAGACGGGGCGTAACGGTATGACGATGCGAGGCATCGCTCCGCTGATATCGGCCGGAGAAGTAGTTGGGACAATAGAGTATATGCAGGAGTTCGACAATCTTGCTCTAGAAGCCAAGCGCGTTAAAGGGTATGATGTCGCCGTCTTTAACTGCGAGCCAAAAGATGAACGCATCGATAAGTTCAACAAAAGAGAGATGTATATCGATAAAGATATGCTTCTAGCCCAAAGCCAAAGCGTTACGGATCAAAAGTTCTATACCTTCTTAGAGAAAAACTTCAATAAAAACGAGATAGTCAAGAGAGGTTTTTTGGATCTAGACGACTATTTCATTGCAGGCATCAAACTCAACAATATCGCCAAAGAGAAGATAGGATGCATATTGATCGGGGCGAGTAGAGACTATGTAAACCGTTATGTCGATGAGGCGAAAGAGAACTTCTATAAACAGATATGGATACTAATCGGGGTCGATCTCATCATGCTTCTTTTGCTTCTCTATCTGCTTGATAGAACGGTCAAACAACCGATTTTCGGACTTTTAAAGGGTATAAGAGAGATAAATCATGCGATCCGTTCGGGTGAGGGGATGAGCGGTCTCTATAAAGAGCATCGACTCCGTCAATATCAGCATGACGAGATAGGGATGATATCTACCTCGGTCAATGCCCTCTTACGCACCCTATCGCAGACCTTTGCCAGATTAGAGGATTCGAATAACGACAGAGCAGAGTATATCAAGGCGATCTATGCCGGTGGGCTAGTCTCTATCAGCGATATAGAGGGAAATATCACCTACGCAAATGATGAGCTCTGCCGAGTGAGCGGCTATAGCTACGATGAACTTATCGGACAGCCTCACAGCATCTTTAAAGACCCTAAGACACCTTCGCGTGTCTATGAGAAGCTATGGAGTACCATCTTAGAGGGCAATATCTATAACAATATCATGAAGAACGTCAAAAAAAACGGCGAGTACTTCTATGCCAACACGACTATCGTGCCTATTAAGAACTCTCGCGAGGAGATCGTGGAGTTCATCGCTTTTCGTGATGACGTCACCGAGCTTATCAAGTCTAAAAAAGAGCTCAAGCGCACCTATACGAATGACCACCTCACCAATCTGGGCAATCGCTTTAAGATGCTCTCGGATATCTCTACTGATAACTATTTAGCCATCTTGGATATTCAGTTCTTCCGAGAGGTAAACGATTTCTACGGCTATCAGATGGGGGATATCGTTCTTAAAGATCTTGCCGATAGGATGTTCCGATATTTTGATGCACATAAGATGGAGGTCTATCACCTCAAAGGAGACGAATTTGCCGTTTTGGCGCAGAAGAGCTCCACTTCGCAG
>JACXUD010000227.1 GCA_014764025.1 Campylobacterota bacterium
TGATCCCGGACGACGTGACGATACAGGTGCTTGTTCAAGCGCGCGAGCACTTGATCGCCCGAACTTTCGAGGCGCTCAAAGGCGTAAAGAGAGCGACCGTTCACCTCTATAACTCTACGTCGGTTGCACAAAGAAAAATCGTGTTCGGCAAAGAGCAAGACGAGATCATCGCTTTAGCACTCGAGGGTGTCGATTTGGTCAAAAAATATGAAGCATCTCATGATGGCAAGATATTTTTGGAGTACTCGCCGGAGAGTTTTACGGGAACAGAGCTCGAGTTTGCGGCTCGCATCTGTAATGCGGTAACGAAGCGCTGGGGCATCAGCAAAGAGCGTCCGGTCATCATCAACCTTCCGGCAACCGTAGAGATGGCAACACCGAATATCTATGCAGACCAGATAGAGTGGATGGGAAGACACTTGCATGACCGCGAGCATGTCATCATCTCTACACATACGCACAACGACCGCGGCACAAGTGTTGCGGCAACAGAGTTGGCACTTTTAGCCGGTGCGGACAGAGTCGAGGGGACATTGCTTAGCAACGGTGAGCGTACGGGGAATGTCGATATCATCACGCTTGCGCTCAATATGACCACCCAGGGCGTTGATTCCAATTTGGACTTCTCAAACGTCAATGAGGTGTTGGATGTAGTTGAACGCTGTACCGAGATAGAGACGCACTGCCGCCACCCATATGTGGGCGAACTTGTCTATACCGCCTTTTCAGGCTCGCACCAAGATGCCATCAATAAAGGGTTGGCATATCAAAAAAACAAAAAGGATAACTTTTGGGAGGTTCCATACCTTCCAATCGATCCAAACGACGTGGGCAGAAGCTATGAGAGCATCATCCGCATCAACTCGCAATCGGGTAAAGGGGGCGTTGCTTACATCCTAGAGAAGAACTACGGCTATCAGCTTCCAAAAGCGATGCACCCGGAGATCGGGCGCGCAGTGCAAGCGGTGAGCGACGAGAAGGGCAAAGAGCTTGATGCGGCGGAGATCTTGGAGATCTTCCAAAAGACCTACTTTGAGATGCCTGAGCATGTGAGTTTGGTGGATTTCAATCTTATTTCCGATAAAAAAGTATCCCGATGTACGCTTACATACGACTACAAAGGCCAAAGAATCGAAGCGCACGGCGAGGGCAACGGCCCTATCGATGCGTGCAAAAATGCGCTTATGAAAGATTATAAAAACGAGTTTCAGCTCCTCTCCTACTCTGAACACTCCTGCGGAGATAAAAGCTCGGCAAAGGCGGTTGCTTATATGCAGATCCAAAGCAAAGAGGTGCTTTCATGTTTTGGCGTAGGGGTTGATGAGGATATCGCTACGGCATCGGTCAAAGCGATGTTCAGCGCTATTAATCGAGCTTTTAAAGAGCACTAACGCCTTCATACCGATCGTATCACTCTTGATCGATCGGTTATATACTTCAAACTTCACATGCCAAAAAGAGGCAGTGATACCAAATGAAACATATTTGGCTTTTTGAACCCTTATTTTTATCGATTTATGAAACTTTGTTTACATTTTGTTACAAAGTATTATTAAAATGCTTGAACGCATCCGTCTCACCTGCAATAACGGCGAGTGGATGCATCGCAGTGTTTCAAAAAGTTGCAAAGAGAGCTCACTCCTCTTTTGGCTTTTTCCCTTTTATATCAAATCTCTTCGGCTCTTTCTTGAATGTCTTCTCGTTGTTTGAAAAATCCTTCGGTTTGCCGTCGAATCTGTGGTTTCTCTCACCGCTTTTTCCCGAGAACATAGGCTTGCCGTTCTCATCTTTGCCTATATATTTTGACTCGCGCTTGGGTTTATTCTCCCACGGTTTTTTATCGCCGTCTCTAAACTCTCTATCTCGCGGAGGATAGCTCTTTTTAAACTCGCCGTCACGTTTTTCAAAAGGTTTTCTCTCGCCTCGTTCGCCGTCGCGTTTCTCCCACGGCTTTGAGTCCCCTCGAGCGTTATTGCGAGGCTTATACTCTCTTCTACTCTCTTCGTTTGAATCATCATCAAAATCGCGCGGAGCATATTTTTTCTTATAACCGCCCTCCTCTTTTATAGGCTCGTTTGAGCGTTTCTCCCAAGGTTTCGATTTTTTCTCGAACTTTTTACCATCATCAAAACTGCGCTTCGAAGCGAAGCTTTTTTTATCTTTACGCGGCTTTTCACCGTAATTATCTCTCATAGGTTTCTTTTTTTTCTGTTCGCTTCCAAAGCCCTCTAGCTGCTCTTGGCGAATTGCTTTTCCCAATTGACGTTCTATCTCATATAAAAGTGAGTTATCGCTCTCGTCTAGCAAAATAAATGCCAAGAGATCGGTATGATCCAAGCGAGCCATATAGAGCTCCGGCGTAGCAGGAAGTGTGTAGCTGATGATGAGATCCACTCTCGGCGCAGTTGCCAGATCTTCATCTTCGATGTATGTGACACCGCTTAGGCGATACTCTTTTGGTGCTCCTACGACGGCTACTCTCTTATCTTTGTGCTCATCGAGCAGATGCGTGAGCAGCGAAGCCTTCTGTGTTGCCAAGCATCTGTATGCAGCATGATTGTGACGTTTTATGATCGGTGTTTGTGTTGACATGAAGTGTCCTTAATTTAGGGTTTTTAGCGATGCCCTTTAGTATGAAATTATATCCTATTTAACGCTTCGCTAACACTCATTAGATACAGGACACCTCTAAAAACTCTACGTGCGATTTTAGAAGGAGCAATTTTTACTCTATTTATAGGAGGGGCTCGCACCTCCTAGCCAAAGCTAAGAGGAAGGGGCCTAACGCCTAAAGAGAGTAAAAATTGCCCTTCCCGAAGGGCTTTGGAGATTTTTCCTCCCTCATCGTTGCCGCTCATCGCCGTAGCTTTAGCTATG
>JACXUD010000228.1 GCA_014764025.1 Campylobacterota bacterium
AGAGCGCAGAGTATGCCGATAAAGTGGATGCCTCTCTCTACTATCTTCACATGCCGGCCTAGATGAAGTTCGGCGCATCGTTTGCGAACAAGATGATGTCACCCTCATGCGTGAGCGATGCCAAAAGCTCTTGAAGTCTGCTCTTATCGGCAAGAATGGTCGTATTGCTCACTTTTAAATTCTTCCTAAAGAGCTCTGCGTTAAGCGTACCCGTCACGATCACTACGTCAAATACGCTATTTATCGCCTCGATCAGTTTGAGATTCAGCTCCTCTGAGCTCTCTACTAGACCCGGGGTGACGATAACCTTTGGCCCGTTGTGCAGTGAACACAGACGGATTGCCTCGAGCATTCCG
This sequence comes from Campylobacterota bacterium, assembly GCA_014764025.1. GTDB lineage: Bacteria > Campylobacterota > Campylobacteria > Campylobacterales > Sulfurimonadaceae > JACXUD01. The sequence goes on from JACXUD010000228.1 coordinate 357, forward strand.
TCGATATTGCCGTTAAAACCGTCATCAAGTATCAGCTTTCCGCCCGCTTTGATCATCTGCAAGCGGTGATCGACCGGTTTGAGTTTTGCAACCGCTTTGGTTATCATCTCGTTCGAGAGACCAAAATCCTTTGCGATTCGCACGGCCACGGCGATATTCATCGTCTGAAACTCACCCAAAACAGGTGTGTAGAGCTTCAGTACCTCTTCGCCGAAGTGCAGTTCGAAGTTCGTCCCCTCAAGAGTCGCATCCACATTGTGAATCTCATCGCCGAAAAAGGTCACTTTAGGGTGTGTTTCATTTGTCACGCTCTTATGAATATAGGCTTTTTGCAAACGCGGCGACTGTATGATCTCGAGCTTTGTACGAACAATATTCTCAAGCGTCTTGAAATACTCGATATGAGCCTCGCCGACACGCCCCACTACAACGCTCTGAGGCTCTAGGAATGTCGTTATCGTATAGATATCACCCTGCTCTCTCGCACCCGCTTCACAAACATATATCTCGGTATCTTCAGGCAAAGAGTCATTGACGTCCTTTATGATGCCGCCTATCGTATTGACGCTTCTTGGCGTTGCATAGACACGGTACTTTGCCGCTAAGATCTGCGCGACGAAATTTTTGATACTCGTCTTGCCGTAGCTCCCCGTAATGGCAACGATCTGAAGATCCTTCATCAATTGCAAACGACTCTTTGCCGAGCGCTTAAAGGCCATAAAGAGATACTTCTCTATCACGAAACTGCCTATATAGGCGAGTGCAAGGGGCATAAAGACACCATAGACTTCACATGCCGCTTTGAGGGTGCAAAGCGCATCTTGAAGAAGCACAAGCGTAAAGAGCAGAATCAAAAAGCGTTTGACTCTCCAAGTGAGTACGAGCTTTTTGTCGAGTCTCTTATGCCAAATATATAAAGACGGCAACACGGCGAAGTAGAAGAAGATCGCGAAGAAGTGCGAGGTCGTATAGTAGGCGATGAAGGGGATGATAAAGTATATCACATGCCAATGCGGCTTATGATGCTTTAAAACAACGCGAGAGATCTTGTAGTCATACCACTGTAAGTTGGTGATAAGATACCACCCAAGCGCCATTACAAAGAGGATATTGGTCAAAAACGAAAAAAGCGTATCGTACTCTTGCATCAGTGCTCCAGACTTTTAAGGAATCTCTCTTCGATCTGCTTTGAGATATCTTTGGCGTGTTTCATAAAGAAGTAGTGATCACCCTCGTAAACGACCAATCTCGAATCTTCTATAAGCGATGCGATCTTCTCGCCCGAACTCAGCGGCGTAGCGGTGTCGCTCTCGCCCCAACAAACAAGCGCTTTGGAGCCAAATTTGGCAAAATCTTCGCTAAAGTCCTCATTAACGACATTCTTAAAGGTCTGATACATCGGCTCGTTAAGCGACTTTGCATCATCGGCAACAAAGAGTGAGCGAAGTTTCGAGAGTCCGAAGATCTTAAGAGTCTTAAAGAGCGCTATCTTTGCTCTTACTTTAAGCGATTTTGGCACATAGATACCTGCACTTGAGAGAAGTACGAGAACTTTGGGCTCTAGGATCAGTGCCACTTTACCGCCAAAAGAGTGCCCGACGATGATATCTTTCGAAGCGTTCATGTGAATCATAAGCAGCTCCACGATACGCGCATAATCTTTTGTCGTAAGTGTCACGTTACAGGTACTCTTGCCAAAGCCCGGAAGATCGATATAGATATGTCTAAAGGTATCCATATAGGGTGCAAAAGCGTTCTTCATGATCTCTTTATTGCTGCCCCATCCGTGCAAAAATATGATATCGATCGAACCGCCGGGATTGAGTATCTCATAGCTGATATCCAAGGTGTGCTGTAGATACTGTATCGACTTTATTGCCATTACTTCCCTTTTGCTTTGGAGATAGAGTGGATATACTCATACCCTACTTTGGCTCTTTTGGCATGTGGAAGCGAGTTTGAAAGATCTTCGATATGGCGCTTGAAATCATCAAAGAGATAGTTTGCCATACTGCCCGGTATCGGGTTGATCTCGTTTAAAAGCACTTCACCGTCAACCAAAAAGAAGTCACAGCGGATTAGAGCCCCCTCGAAGAGGTTGCGATAGACCTTCTCAAAGTTCGACTTGAGTTTCGCGACCACATTTTCACTCAACTCTGCAGAGTGGACGCGCTCGCTTCTTGAAAAGTCCATATACTTCTTCTCAAAATCCAAGAACTCCTCTTTTTGAGGCTCCTCTACGATGGAGAAGACGATTCCTTTTTTGGACATATAGCCCGCTAGATTATACTCTTTGACACCCTTTAAAAAAGGCTCCGCTATCACATACTCGTCAAACTCAAAAGCAACGTCAAGGGCATAATCAAGCTCACTCTCATCTTTGACGATGCTCACACCTATCGAGCTTCCAAGACGAGCCGGCTTGATGATCACCGGATACTCAAGCGTCAGATTCGTATGCTCTTTTTTGCTTAGCACCTGATAATCGACGCACTTGATCTTTCTGGCA
>JACXUD010000229.1 GCA_014764025.1 Campylobacterota bacterium
ACTTCTATAACGCCAACTACGGTGCAGAGGTATCAGAGCGACTGCAAGAGATCATTTTAGAGCTCAAGGCTTGTGCGCTCAAAGAGGCCACTATTCTTGTAACCGACCTTAACCTCAGTGCCGAAGAGTCGAAGTGGATCGATAACGAAGTAGCAAAACTCAATGCCAACGGCTGTTCAATCACGCTGCAGTTGCTTGATCACCACGGAAGCGGCAAAGAGAGTGCGGATCGATACGACTGGTACTATCTTGATACCTCAAGAAGTGCAACCAAGATAACTTTCGATTATGCCAAAGAGCATTTCGGGCTCAAAGAGCCGAGCTGGATGAATCACTATGTGAACGTCGTCAATGCCGTTGACCTTTGGAAACAAGAGGAGGTCGAAAACTTTGAGCTGGGCAAGGTCTGTATGCGTCTCATCAGTGAGGCAAAAGAGCTCAACCGCGTCATGTTCGCAAAGGCGGACAATGCCTATAAACTCTTTTTGCTCGATCGTGCTACGACGTTCCTTTCATTGGCCAATCCCCCTATCGAGCTTGACGACTCTATTCACATGCTCAAAAAAGAGTACTTTATGGAGGGTGAGAACAATACGCTTGATAACCTCGCAACACGCCATATCGTCAATCTATTAAGCGAGCAGAAGTCGAAAATGACGATCTACTACAAGGGATACCGCGGCTTTTTAAGCTATGCGCTCGGTAACACATCGATCATAGGCAACGGCTTTTTGGTCGCCAATCCCGAGTATGACTTCATCGTCGATGTAAGCTCGCGCGGGACGCTCTCTTTGCGCGCAAACAACCAAGTCAACGTTGCGACTATATCAAAAGAGTGGTGCGGCGGCGGCGGGCATCCCAATGCCGCAGGCGGACGTATCAACGGTTTCAAAGAGCAGTTTCGTTACGGCATAGTCAAAGAGCAGATCGAGAAGATCATCAATGAAAAAGAGTCGGTTGCTGGTGAGCTTTCCTACAAAGCTCAATAGCTTGCGAATATACAAGAGCTCTTTTTTTTAAAGAGGCTCTTAATTGTTGATGAAGTAACGCTCTATTCCGTTGGCGATACCGAGTGAAATTCGTTTTTGATAACGTTCATCGCTCAGTCTCTTTCCCTCTGTCGGATGTGACAAGAAGCCGACCTCTACCAAAACAGCCGGCATCTGCGCACCTACCAATACCCAAAACGGACCCTCTCTTACACCGCCATCAGCTACGTCGCCGTACTCCTTGCGGAGCGATGCCAGCATACTCTTTTGTATATCGATAGCCAGCTTATTGGATGCGATGATCTTACGATGATTCAGAAAGTTTAAAAAATTCTCTTTAACGAACATATTCATGTCGCTTATGTCTGCAGAGTTCTCTTTCTCTGCAACGGCAGAGGCTCTTTCAGAACGCGAAGGAGAGAGGAAATAGGATTCGACTCCGCACGCCTTCTCTGCACTTTTTCCGGCAACGGAGTTGGCATGGATAGAGACGAAGATATCCGCACTCTTCTCATTCGCCATTTGAGTTCGTTCTGTAAGCTTGACGAAGGTATCTCTATCGCGGGTCATATAGACGCGATAACCGCGGGCTTTTAAGATCGCATAGACCTCTTTTGCAATCGCAAAGACCACTTTTTTCTCTTGCACCCTTTTTGCCCCTATGGCACCCGGGTCTTTACCGCCATGACCTGCATCGATCACCACCGTCTTATCGCGATTTGTCTTTTTCGGCGGATTTTGGTAGTAGCTTCCGGTCATCTTCTGCGTAACAATATCGTTTTCATCAATCGTGATAATCAAACGGCTCAATTCAACCTTATAGCTTATCTCGAGTTTTTGAGAGTTTTCAAAGACGATGCGCAGCGTCGATGGGGTGAACTGCGATATTTTTATCTCATCTATCGAATCTTTGTTCAGCGTCGGCGACTCCACAATCTGCGCACCCTCTATATCAAATACATATCGAAAGGACTCTTTTTTCGGCTCTATAAGCGTAAAGTATTTGATCTGTTTGAGCGAGAGTTTATCATTGAACTTTAATATGAGTTTTGAGTCTTTCCAATCGAATCTCTGAAGCGTAAGCGAGGATTTAAGTTTGATCTGTTTGCTCTCTTTGGCATGTGAAAGAGCCTGCTGCTTTTGTGTGGCTTCCGTCTGTTTTCTTTGAGCGCTTGCCAGTTCGCTCTCATACTCGCTTACGTCGATACGGAGCTTCTCACCGCTCTCGACGATCCCTTTGAGTGCATGCAGGCGCAGACGGCTATCCTCGGCCATGATGGATCGAAGATAGAGATCCTTATAGTCGTTATAGGCTCGGAATTGATCGCTTTTGTTCTTGCTTTTTAAAAGCGTATTCGCTTTATTGAGCTTTGTGTAGTCATTCGCACTACAAAAAGAGAAGAGAAGTAGAGCTATGACGACAAAAAGACGAAGCATCGAGTCCTATTCGCCCTGTGTCAACTTATCCATAAGCTCTTTGACGGGGATGATCTCACTCAGGCGATACCCGTTTGTCCCCGAAAAGAAGAGCCCCGTCTCAAGATTTCCTTCATAAGCATCACTGAGTCTATCTGCGATACAAAAACCGACCGCTTTAGCCTCTTCACCTCGATTACACGGTGCGACACAGTTTGATATACATTTGATCGCCGGACCTTCACGTTTCTCGACCAGTTTTGTAAGATTTGTAACCACACCGCGTGCAGGGTATCCAACAGGAGAGCTCATCAGCTTGATATCATCCTCTTTCGCGTTGATAAGGACGTTTTTGAGGTTCTCGTGTGCGTCACACTCATGCGTTCCTATAAAACGCGTTCCCATCTGGACACCCTTTGCACCCAGCGC
>JACXUD010000230.1 GCA_014764025.1 Campylobacterota bacterium
GATGAAGAAGCTTCTTAAAGAGCCCGTATTCTTTGACGGACGCAATCAGTTCAACAAAGAGAAGATGGCAAAATACGGCTTTGAGTATTTCCAGATCGGAGTGAATTAACACTTTGCGTATTTTAGTCGTTCGCACCGATAAGCTAGGGGATTTCATAACCGCTTTGCCTGCGCTCTATCTGCTTAAGCACCACGACCCGAACAATCAAATTATCGCACTCGTGGCACCGCTCAACCGAGAGCTCGCAATGGCATGTGAGTTTATCGATGAGGTGATTATTGATGATGGCAAAAGTTCGGTGATGGAGCTTGCAAAAAAGATCAAAAAGGCTCACGTGGATGCTTCGGTGACACTCTTCTCTAACACTCGTGTAGCCCTTGCGCAGTTTTTGGCGTGTATCCCTAAACGCATCGCCCCTGCGACCAAGATAGCGCAAATCTTCTACACAGACCGCATCACACAGCGCCGCAGCGAGGTGAAGATGGCGGAGTTCGAGTACAACATCGAGCTTGCAAAAGCACTTTTCAATGAGTTGAAAGTTGAATATCCAAAACCTCTTTTATCTTTTAAAGATGCCGCAGCACTCTATGCGAAGTTCTGCCAAGAGTACAATGTCCAAAGAGAGGTGGTAGCGTTTCATGTGGGCTTTGGGGGCTCTAGTGACGCAAACTGGAGCCTTGATGAGTATGTGGTTTTGATCCAAGAGGTTTTGGCATGTGAAAAGTTCACGGTCGTGCTTACCTTCGGTCCTGACGAGCAAGAGCTCTGCGAGACGATGCGCTCAAAGCTTCAAGATAAAAACGTCATCTTCTATATCTCAAAGAGCGGCATACTCAATTTTGCAAAACTCATTAGCAACTTCAAACTTTTTGTAAGCACCTCGACGGGAACCTACCACTTGGCATCTTTGGTGGGATGCCCGACCATGACATTCTTTGCCGATTCTCTTTTCGCAAGTTCCAAAAGATGGAAAGGGGTCGGTGATGAAGCGCTGCAACAGCACTTTATGATCCCGCACGAGAGCCAAAGGCGCGATGCGCTCTTTAGAGAGGTGAGAGGAGTTCTCGCACACGTAGGGTAACTAGCCCCGTGTGCATACTCTTATAGATCGCCTCTAGATAGAGCTTTCCGTACTTTTCGTTCGTGTGGACGTTCTCCTCGAAATACCCATACTCTTTTATATACTCATTCACTACCATAGCATCGTAAAAGGGCGTGATCGCGGCAAGCCTCTCTTTGAAGAGCTCTAGATTACGTGCAAGCAGGGTGTTCTTTTGAATCAGCTCATACTGCGTAAAAAAGAGAGGCGTGAGCGTTACGCGCAGATCAATACCGTTTTGTCGGCATAGATCTACGATAGCGGCAAGGTTGCGCAGTCGCTCATCGGAGATATTGCTGCCGTTGTTGGCGTAGATGTTGTTCACATAGGTGTGGCTCTGCTCATCGATGATCTTTGGGTCGATCTCTTTGATGACCCTTGAGACCATAAAGCCGCTCTCATCAAAGTAGGTGTTTGGAATAGTGCCTTTGATGTGTGCTTTAAGCGTCTTGAACGAAGCACGCACGGCATCAATAGAGAGAAGTTTGGCGACTTGCGAAGGCTCTTTCATATTGGAGTCGTAGAAGTTGAGTTCGGGGAGTTTGTAAAAAGTGGGGTGCAGAGCGTCACCGAAAAAAGTAGAGAAATCAAGGGTGAGCAGAGTATGTTTTGGTAGCTTATGACTCTTTTGCAGATAGAGCAAAATACCAAGCGCATCGGCCGTGTTACCGCCGCCCACACCGAAGTTGTAGCTTACTCCGCCGAAATACTCACCCAGAATCTTGGGGTCTATGTGCTGCGAGCGGCTGCTTCCAAGTATGAGATTATCTATTTGAGGGATCTTTTTGATCCTCTCCACCTTCTCGACACGGTCGTCACGTGCAAACTTGTATTTGATGTTTAAGAGATTATGATCGGTAATACCCAACGGGTCTATGACGCAATTAAGGCTAAAGAGAGTACCGATAAGCAAAAATGGATAGAGAAAAAAATAGAAGATGAATCTTTTGTAGCTCATTGTCCGCCTTAGAAGTTGAAATAGAGGAATTCGCTGATCGTGTTAAAGAGAAGTGCGGTGAAGGTGATGGCAAAGGTAGCGATCAGCAGCTTCATTTTCGTAGGAGCAAAATTATGAAGAGAGTGTGTAGAGTTTTTGCCGATAAGACCACGCCAAGAGCGAGTGCCAAAAAAGGCGTATGTGGACTGATCGCCCGAGATATTTGGCAGCCAAGCCCCGAACTCGACATTGATGTTTGATAAAAATGCCAATTTGTTTTGGAGTTTATAGGAGATGACGAACTCCCCGCAAAAACATGGCGCTAAGGACCTTGATGGCATCATCCCACTCTTTGGCTCTAAAGAAGAGCCATGCGATGTTGATGAAGTTAAAAGTAATGAACCAAGCCAGCACTTTTGGCATGTGAATATCAAACCCTGACCAGACTCGGTGGATTACAAGTGCCGCTCCGTGCAAGAATCCCCAAAAGACGAATGTCCACCCTGCACCGTGCCAGATGCCGCCCAAGATAAAAGTGGCCATAAGGTTGTTGTAGGTTCTAAAGTTGCCGTGTCTGTTGCCGCCTAGAGGGATATAGATATAGTCCCGTAAGAAACGAGATAAGGTGATATGCCATCTTCTCCAAAAGTCCTGAATATCGGTGGCCTTGTATGGCGAGTTGAAGTTGATAGGGAGCTTGATATTAAAGAGCAGCGCCGCACCGATAGCCATATCGGTATAGCC
>JACXUD010000231.1 GCA_014764025.1 Campylobacterota bacterium
GAAGAAATATATAGTTATTTAAAATCTAAAAATAAATTTTTTATTACACATAAAGAATTGCGAAGTATCGTAGAAACAAAAGACGAGTTTTTATATAAAAAATATATTGAGAATTATAAAACAGCAAATATTTTAGAAGAAATTGGAACTAATTATATTTTCACGCCTTTAAAATTCATGTTTGAAGAAACAATTTTAAAATGTCTTTCTTCCTTAAAGGAAGACCAATACAATACTTTAAAACTAAGGATAGTTGACAATTTGACACTTTCTGATGTTGGTCAAGTTTTAGGAAAAACGAAAGAAAGAATTCGCCAAATTGAAGATAGAGCTTCACAAATTTTGTCATTTTCACTACCAAGAGAATTTGTTATGTTTATCAAAGAATTAATAAATACATTTGGCATATTAAATACAAATGAAATTCCTTTAAAAGATGAAATAACAAAAAAAATCATAATACACATATTAAAAACAAAATTGAATTTTACATTAGATATTACTTTAAATGCATTTGTTTTAGAAGATAAGTTTAAGTATATTAATCTATTAAGATATTTAAAACTCAATATTAATGACGAAGTATTTTCAAAAGAGATTTTACTGAAGTCTCTAAAAAATTTGTCAACGCGATTAAATTTTAACAGTATCATAGAGGTTATGATTACTCAAGAAGATTTAGCAGTAGTAGACGAAAAATATTTTTTTAAGTCTGAATACAAACGAAAAAGAGACAAAGTAGAACTTATGTATTTGTTAACCAAAGATGGATTTGATACGAATACATTTGATAAGCTTTATTTACTTCTTGAAAAATATTTTCCTGGAGACTTTTTAAATGAAAATATAAGAAATATCTTAAATGTTGGACAGTTTACAGGAAATATTATACTGTGGGATTGGGGCAGAAGATATATACATATAAAGCACATTCAATTTATATTAGATGAATTTGATTTTACAGATTTACTAAACTATCTAAATAAAGCACTTGAAACAACGGAACAAATAGATTTACAATATTATTATGAAGACAATAAAGAAACATTGATGGAGTACGGTATCATAAGCAAATATGCACTTCATTCATTGTTAAAAATTAAATATCCTGATGAATTTTCATACCATGATTCACCTTGGGTTGCACAAGAAGGCACTGAAAGACGAATTATTGGCAATGCAATAATAAATTTAATGGATGAAAAAAGAGTTTATGCACTTGATGAATTATCACAAAAATTACAAACTACAAAAACAAGAGTTCAGCAAATAGTTGACAAAAACGATGATATTTTGATTGTTGATACCTTTATGTATATGAAAAAAACTGATATAAATTTTTCAGATGCACTATTAAAAAATATCATAGATTTTATAAACAAAATTATTAAAGATATGCAATTTATATATATTAATATGATTGTAGAACAATTTAGAGAAGAGCTCAATTGCATCAATGCTTATAATAGAGAAACTTTAATGCTTGATTTATTGAAAAAAAATACATTTCAAAAAGAGTTTCAAGTTAGCAATACAAGAATTGTACATAAAGACTATCCAATTACAAGACAAAGTTTAAATTTTCACTATGTCATTGAATCATCATTGTTGCAAGATATTTCATCTGTATTAAGTAAAAATCATTTATTTAACTTCTTTACTAAAAGAGGATTATCTAAAAATAATGTGATGTTATATTATTTATATTCTCCATATAAATCTATTGTTAGAAAAAATGCTGAAGAATTTATTAGACTAAGTGCATTAAATATCTCTTCAACAGAGTTAGAAAAAATCAACTTACAAATATTAGAAATATTAGATGAAGAAACAAAAATGGATGATTTATTGTTTATGATTTCAGATAACTTGCCTAAAATACAATTTGAATGGAATCATTATCTTCTAGCAGATTTATTAGATAATAGCTTATTTGAATTTTTTCCAAATCGTGTAGAACCATTATACATTAAAATAAAACAAGGAGAAAAAGAAGAAAGTTTATAGTTTTGTTTAGATAAAATTATCTGTTTTTTAAATATAAGATATCATCGGATATGTGATAGTTTGTTAGTAGTTTATTGAGAAAATTTGAGCTTTTCTCTGAATCGCTAACAGTGAATTTTATACTTAGTGGCTTATAATGGTTTATAATCATTAAAGCTTTTGTAAAAGATATGTATTCAAAATTGCCGTCGAAATATTCGATATAAATATCAAATGGCATTATATCAATGTATTTTATATTTATCATATTGGAAATATTTTACCTTTTTTTAAAATTATAGTAAATTATTCCTTCTTTGTCAATACAAATGGAAGTAAAAATGAAAATAAGTAAAAAAGAACTAGCAGAAAGAATAAATGTTGATCCAAAAACTATTACAAACTGGGAGACTAGGAAACCAGAATTGATTAAACTAATATATTTAGGTTTGGCTACAGAAGAACATATTAAAGAGACAAAAAAGTATTTAGAAAATATCAAAGGTTTAGGAAATGCAAACAATTCATGATGTTGTAGTTGATACTTTAAATTATTTTGGTAAACCAACTGATATTTCTTTAATCTATGAACATATTACCAAAAATGAACTATATTCATTTGGTGCCAAAAAAGAAGACCCTCAACATATAGTTAAAAATTTAGGTAGTGTAAAATAATTTCTGTAAATTCAAAAATCAACTATGATGACAAGAAAAAAAAGGATCATAGAAGATGGAATTAAAAGGAAAAAAATTAGAGTT
>JACXUD010000232.1 GCA_014764025.1 Campylobacterota bacterium
CATTATTTTTCCTGTTTTAATACGCACCTTGAGCCAAGCCCAAAGTGCTACGCTAGCCGCTATGGCGCTAAAGCTTGCCTCGTTCGAGGCAGAAATGTTTCCTTAGATTGAACTCCGAAAGTGTAGCAGATTATTTTTAATATATCAAGATATGTTGATTTATTGATGAGATTTTGATATAGTCTCACAAAAATTTCGGCATGTGAATTTACGGCATGTGAAAAGGATTATGAATGTTCTTGGCGATCTCGCTCTTTTTGGTGACACTTCTCTTTATAATTTGGCAGCCTCGCGGCTTGCAGATAGGCACAAGTGCGATCATCGGCGCTTGTGCGGCACTGCTGCTAGGTGTTGTGAGTCTAAGCGACGTCGTAGAGGTCACCTCTATCGTGTGGGATGCGACCTTAGCTTTTATAGGCATCATCATTCTCTCGATGGTGCTTGATGAGATCGGCTTTTTCGAGTGGGCGGCACTCAAGATGGCAAGGCTAAGCGGGGGAAACGGCCACTTGATGTTTATCTATATACTGCTCCTCGGTGCGCTTGTCTCGGCTCTTTTTGCCAATGACGGTGCGGCACTCATCCTTACGCCTATTCTACTAGCCAAGATGAAACACCTCAAGATGAAGCCCGTTGCCATCTTCGCCTTTTTGATGGCTGGCGGTTTTATCGGTGACAGTGCATCCAATCCTCTTGTAATCTCAAACCTCACCAATATCGTCACGGCAGGCTACTTTGGGATCGGTTTTTTTGAGTATATGCGTGCTATGTTTTTGCCTAACCTGCTCAGCATCATCGCTTCGCTTGGGATCTTGTGGCTCTTCTTTCGCAGATCGATCCCCGCGCATATCGACATATCGACTCTTGCCGCACCCGAATCGGTCATTAAAAACCACACAATGTTTAAGCTTAGCTGGTGGTTCTTGGCGCTCTTGCTGGCGGGCTACTTTGTGGGGGACTATCTTCACATGCCGGTTTCTGTTTTTGCGCTTGGCGGCGCGCTTATATTTTTGGCCATCGCAACCTACTTTAAAGCCACAAAACCCCTTATGACCATCAAAGCCGCTCCGTGGCAGGTGGTGTGGTTTAGCATCGGGCTCTATGTCGTCGTGTGGGGGCTTAAAAATGCGGGGCTTACGACCTACCTTTCACATGCCATCATAGAGCTGCAAAGCTACGGCAACACTGCAGCAGTCATCGGTACTGGCTTTTTAGCGGCGCTTTTAAGCTCGGTGATGAACAATATGCCCACCGTCATGGTGATGGATATCGCCATCGCCGAAGCGGGCAACACGGCACTTGCCTACGCCAACATCATCGGCTGTAATCTTGGGCCGAAGATGACCCCTATCGGCTCGCTTGCCACGCTGCTTTGGCTGCATGTTTTGGCGCAAAAAGGGGTGAAGATCGGCTGGGGCGAGTACATGAAAGTCGGCCTCATCGTCACGCCGCCCGTACTCTTTATCGCCCTGCTTGGACTCATCTAGGCGTGTGAATCGACAATAAAGCGCTACAAACAGAGCATTTTTAGCCCTACAATTTGAAAAAATTGAAGGGTTTGCAATGAGATGCACCAAATGTCACGACACACTTTCACTTGGCAAAGAGAGGGTCAAGCTCTTTTTTCTCTCTCAAATCGATGAACTCAATCATAAAAGCGCTCTTCTCTTTGAAAAGCTGGGTTATCAGCCGCTCTCAAGCGATCTTGTCGGTATAGAGGTAAGCTCTAGCGAGTGCTTTTTTAGCGAGAATATCGATCTGCTTAGCTCCTACTTTAACGAGCTTGAGCGAGAGGAGATAAAGGTTTATGAAGAGGCGATGGATGAGTCGAGCAATATCCAAAAGATCATCCGTGCCAAACCGCTCTCAAGGTACATGAACCTCATCAGCGACCGCGAGTTCTTCGACATCATCAACCATGAGTCGCTCACATCGCATTTTCAGCCTATCATCGATGCCGCCACCAACACCATATACGGGTATGAGTCGCTCATCCGCGGCGTCAAAGAGGACGGCTCACTTATGTACCCGGACGAACTTTTTGGCAAATCTGCACGCAACGACCTCAACTTCAAGCTTGACCGCCTTGCCAGAGAGAGCGCGCTCAAGACCGCCGCGACCAAAAAGGTACATCAAAAGATCTTTATCAACTTTATCCCCACCTCTATCTATGACCCTGAGTTTTGTCTGGCTTCAACGGTAAAGTGGGCAAATCAGCTTGAGTTCGACCCTAAAAACATCGTCTTTGAGGTGGTCGAGACCGAGCATGTCAAAGATCAGGCACATCTTAAAAAGATCCTCTCTTACTACCGAAACGAAGGCTTTTTAATAGCGCTTGACGATGTGGGAGAGGGGTACTCCAGCCTCAATATGCTCATCGAGCTCAAACCCGACATCATCAAAGTCGATCGCAAGATCATCTGCGATATCCACAAAGATCCTATCAAAGAGTCCGTTTACAGAGCGCTTTACAACATTGCCAAAGAGAACGGCATCAAAATTCTTGCAGAGGGGGTCGAGTCGGCCTTTGAGGTGGCCAAGATACAAGAGATCGGCATTGACTATCTGCAAGGCTACTACTTCGCGCGCCCGCAGCCAGAACCCGTACGTGTTGCCAACAGCTTGTGGATGTAACTTCTATGCTGTTTCTTATCTATCCGCACCAGCTCTTTGAGAGTATTACGCCGCTTCTAGGCAAAAGAGTTCTACTTATCGAAGAGCCGCTCTTT
>JACXUD010000233.1 GCA_014764025.1 Campylobacterota bacterium
AATGCCTCTTGTTTATTGACCATCAACAGCGGCATCAACTCCTCTAAATCTAACTCTAATTTTTTCCCTTTTAATTCCATCTTCTATGATCCTTTTTTTCTTGTCATCATAGTTGATTTTTGAATTTACAGAAATTATTTTACACTACCTTTTTTTTAGATGATACGCAAAAAAAGATGATAGATGATATAAAAAATCAAAGATATATCAAGTTAAATTTAGACAATGTTTTTGATAGGGAACTTTTAAAACACAGCTATGGATTCCAGAGTGATGCAATGGATGTTATATTAAATAAATTTAAGATAACAAGAATATTTCATCAACAGTTAATGCTTGAAAAAAATATAACTAAGGATAAAGCATCACCTCATGAAAAAGATAGTTTTCGTACTTTAATCAAAAAAGATGTTCGGAACGCATTGGCATATGCAAAAAATGAAAAAGACTGGAAGAATATACTCCTTAATCTTGGATATCAAAAGGTATCTATAAAAAGCAGAAAAACAAGTGGTGATAAACGGGAAAAGACAGGTCTTGTACTTATCACAAAAAAGGGAAGCGAGGTTTATATTTCATTTTCGGAAATAAACTTAAATTTTTCAAAAATTACCTCAATTTTAATACATAATAAGAAACAAAACAAATTCAAACAAAACTATGATAGCAAAGTCGATACGTATCAGGCTAAAAAAGAAAATTTGAAGGAACGTTTAACTAAGTATGAGTATAAAGTCAAAATTTTGTTGCAAATCTATTCAAAGACAAAAAGCAAAGAACTGGATCAAACGATAGTAAAAAATTTGGCAAAAAAATATACTGTTGAGACTAGTGAGATGTATCAAATTATTACTTTTAAAAACAAATCAACTGTTATTGTTGATGAGACAAACAAGATTACGTTAAAAAAGGCAAATCCAAAAGATATAAATACGAGTGTCACAGATATGTTGAATATTGCTGAGATGAAAGGTTGGGATTTAAAATCATTAATCATATCAGGGAGTGAAGTTTTCATAGAAGAAGCAAAGCTACAGATAAAAAACAGACTCCAAACTACTAGCAAAAATATAAATATATTAGGAGTAGGAGGTTTGACTATGTAATTTTGTAATAACAACAATAACTAAAATGCACTATTAACTATAACTATTAAGGAATTAAATGCAACAGAAATTCACAATTTATATTGACCAACCCACAATCAAAGATGATAGGATACAGGAAGGAAACCATTATTTAGTTTTTGGGGAGAAAAAAATTCAAATTGAAAGTACAAATTTTTCTCTACTGCAAGATAATGATCCATCATCTATAGAGTTTTATTTTGAATTAATTAATGCACGATCAAAATACATGAGTGAAATAATTATTTTTTTTCAAGATAAACAAAAAGAATTATTCGATAAATACAACATTGATAAATATATTGATTCTTTTGGTAAGGAGGAAATTTTTAAATTTTTTATCGTAAAAGAAAGGGTACTAAACTCAATGATTGATATATGTGAGCTTTCATACAATATGGCAAATAAAAATATATATCAAAAATATATTGATGATAATATGCCTAAAATCACATATAATACAGAAGATGATGAATAAAAGCCAGCCCACTAAAACTCTGTTTTTGCGATAGCAAAATAGCGATAGCTAAAGAGGAAAATCGATAGATTTTTTAGTGGGCAATGCCTGATAATCGAAACTTCAAATATATTCTTTTTTGGGCTTGTAATAATAAAAATTTTTAAGGTCAGGATAAAATGGTTCATCGCTATAATGATCACTTTTAAAATGATAAAAATCATCTCCATTCATCATTTCTTCTATTATTTTTTTTCCATATTGATGATACAAATCAGATTTTTTTTCTGTATCTTTCACACCTCTTTTGGGGAGCTTATTATCGAAAAATAAAGATATATTTTTAATTGTTTGATCTGAAACATGGCCACGTGCTCTAAAATATTCAATTAACATATAGCGCGTTGAGTGGGATGACTGAGGTAAATTTATTTCACATTCATCACTGACTGATAAAGAAGATATTTTATCTGCATCTTTTTTTATCTTTCCAATTTCTCTTTTATATTCAGAACCGTCCACACTCATTTTATGTTTTTTATGTAAAGTTAATTCCTCTATGGTAGATATTATATTAAACAAATCAGCAAGATCAAGTTCTAATTCATAATGCTGAATGTGCTCAAAAAGCTCATCACTTAACTTGTCCTTAACATATTTCAAAACATATACATTGGCATTAAAATCTGCATAAAAATATTCTTTTGCCATTGCTGGATCGAATAATTTTTTATCCAAGCTTAGAAAAATCATTAGTTTCATTTGATCGTATGGAAATTTTTTATCCAAGCTTAGAAAATAATTTTTTTTATTGTCAAATTTACCCATTTGTTATTCCTTTTAATTGTTGTAATGACTTTAAAAGTTTAGTGGGAAAAGTGGCATGATAAAAGGTTTCTATGAAATAAAATGTAAAAAAAATTTATTTTTAGATAAATAGGGGATAAAAGTAAATATTAAAAAATTGGAAGTACTGTGTCTAATGCCCAAAAATAGGGCATTAGAGTTATTCTGTTACAGCTACCTCTTTAGCAGTACCTTCCCAGATACCGTGTTTTGTACAGTAACCGTGTGCTACAAGGTTCAATTTCTTACCTGTTGGAATGATGGTAAAAGTTGTTGTGTTGTGTGC
>JACXUD010000042.1 GCA_014764025.1 Campylobacterota bacterium
ATCTCGTATGAGGGGACGAATTTGGTCACCTTTGCGGATATGGCACACAAATATGCCAAAAAACAGAACAAAGATATTGTAGAATATACGCACAACCTCAATATAGACGGGGAGTACAAAAAGAATCTGGAGTGGACAAAAGAGCTTCGCCGCGCGGTAAAAGAGGGGCGGATCAAAGCCTACTATCAGCCGATAGTCAACTCAAAGACGAAGAAGATCGAGAAGTATGAGACGCTGATACGTCTTATAAAAAGTAACGGCGAGGTGGTCTCGCCGATACACTTTTTAGAGATCGCCAAAAAGACGCGTATCTATAAAGAGCTTACAAAAAGCGTCGTTGAACAGGCTTTTGAGACATTCGCCAAAAACGATTACGACTTTTCGATCAATCTGAGCGCAGAGGATGTTCTGCAGCATGACGTAGGCTCTTGGCTCTTTGAGAAGGCGGTTGAGATGAAGGTCCATGAGAGGCTTGTGCTTGAGATAGTAGAGTCCGAGAGCATTACGTCGTTTACTCAGTTCAACGACTTTATTAAAAAATCAAAAGAGTATGGGATCAAGATCGCGATCGATGACTTTGGAACGGGTTATAGCAACTTCGAGTATCTCATCAATATCAATGCCGACTATTTGAAGATCGACGGCAGCTTGATAAAAGAGATGGATAAAGACGAGAAGAAGTATGCCGTTGTGGAGACCATCGTCAGTTTTGCAAAAAAGAACAACATCAAAGTGATAGCAGAGTTCGTCTCGAACAGAGAGATCGAAGAGAGAACGAACCAGCTGAATATAGAATTTAATCAAGGCCACTACTACGGTCAGCCTCAAAGCGAGCTAGTATGAATTTGAGTGTCAAGAACAGAACCCTTATCTTCGTCATCATTTTACTGCTGCTCTTCTCGTTTGCTCTTTTAGGACTTATCTATCTGCAGCAAAAGAGCCGTTTGAGCAAGATAGAGTATGACTACTACGCCAACACGAAAGCGCTCTATCACAAGGTGAGCCATAAATACGAGAACTTCTATACCAATAGGATCTTGGCGAATATAAACTCGGCGGGAGTGCTCGAGGCGTTTGTCGCCCAAAATAGGGATGAGCTCTACAGGCTCTCGATGGGAAGATGGCAGACGCTCCAAAAAGAGAACCCCTATCTTGTAACGATGCAGTTTCACATGCCGGACGGCACCGTTTTTCTTCGAATGCATGAGCCAAGCCGCTACGGCGATAATCTGATGAATAAACGCTCTATGATACGCGAAGTACACTCCAAGCACAAGCCGGTCTTTGGGTTTGAGAAGTGTTCAAAGATAATCGCTTATCGGATCGTGCACCCGATATTTCTGGGGGAGGAGTATGTGGGGGCACTGGAGTTTGGGCTAAGAGCCGATTATATCTTGAACGAGATGAACTACTACCAAAACATCAACGGGGCACTCTTTGAGGTAATGGACGACTTTACGGAGGAGAACACGAGAGTACGTTTTGGAAACTATTTGCTCAGCCACAACCTGCTGGTCGATGAGACGCTCTTGGACTATATGCCAAAAGGGTATAACTTTGAGAGCTTTGTCAATATCGAGCTGCCGCATGGAAGCCACTACTCGGTTTACTCCTTCGATCTAACCGATTTTGAGGGTGAAGTGGTGACAAAGGTCCTCTTCTTTAAAGATACCACCAAAGATGTCTATGAGCTCAACAGCAATATGGAGAATCTAACGCTGCTGCTGGTATTGGTGATCATATTGATGATCGTCATCGTCAATTTAGGGTTCAATAAAGATCTGCGCAGTTTAGAGAAGAACTACAAAGAGATGCAGCAGTACAGAGCGATGATTGATAATTATGTGCTTACATCATCGACCGATCTAGAGGGCAAGATCACCAAAGTGAGTGAAGCGTTTTGCAAAATGAGCGGCTATGAGCGTCACGAGTTGATCGGAAAAACGCATAAGATGCTTCGCCACCCGGATGTCCCAAAAGAGCTCTATGCCGAGCTGTGGGCCGATATAAAGAGCGGCAAGGTCTGGAGCGGCGAACTCAAAAATATAAAAAAAGACGGCTCATTTTATTGGGTCTATATAACCATCGAACCAAAATACTCATCCGATGGCAGGATCGTCGCGTTCGATTCTATCATGCAGGATATCACCGACAAGAAGATAAACGACGAGCTGCTGATAACCGATGGTTTGACCCATGTCTATAATCGTCACCTCTTTAACGAGGTCTTCCCTCGCCTTATCAATATCACGCGCCGAGACGGCGGATATTTGAGCTTCTTGATCTTGGATGTAGATAACTTTAAGCTCTATAACGACACCTACGGCCATCATGCGGGGGATATCGTCTTAAAGAGTGTCGCCGATGTGCTCAAATCATCCCTTAAGCGGGGTGACGACTATGTCTTTAGGCTTGGCGGCGAGGAGTTTGCACTTCTTTATAAGAGCGCCAACGAAGATGATGCCTACCTCTATGCGCAAAAGATAAAAAAAGAGATCGTCTCTTTGGGGATAGAGCATGTGAAAAATCAGCCATACGGTGTAATAACGGCCTCTTTTGGACTCGTAACGCTCAAAGACGAGTTCTTGACCAATATGGACCATATCTATACCCAAGCCGACGAACTTATGTATCGGGCAAAGCAAGAGGGGAAAAACAGGGTCGTAAACAATACGACGAACTTATAGCCAAAAGCTAAGATTTGATAGAGGTGTAGTTTTGTACACTACCCTTTTGAAGAAACGAGGAGTGTTATGAAGTCTATACTATTCGTCTGTCTGGGCAATATCTGCCGCTCCCCGATCGCCGAAGGCGTGGCAAAGAGATTGGCATGTGAAAACTCTATGGCTCTTGAGATAGACTCAGCCGGAACGGGTGATTGGCATGTCGGCGAAGCGCCGTGTGCGAACTCGGTGAAGGTGGCTCGTCAAAACGGCGTGGACATTTCGGGTCTGCGTGCACGCCAAGTGCAAAAGAGCGATTTAGAGCGGTTCGATCTCATCGTAGCCCTCGATGACTCGAACTATGACAATCTCAAGCGCCTTGGGGCAAAGAGGCTGGTCAAGCTAGGCCAATACGGTTTTGAGGGGGCAGATGTCCCCGATCCCTACTTTTTTAAAGGTTTTGAGGGGTTTGAAGAGGTCTATAAGATGATAGAGAAGAGTGTTGAGACGCTTTTAAAAACTTTGAAGGATAATGTGTGAAAATAGCAAAGAACATTACTGAACTTATAGGCAATACGCCGCTTGTAGAGCTGAGCGGCCCATCGCAAAGAAGCGGTGCGAGGATCATTGGAAAGTGTGAGTTTATGAACCCGACGAGTTCGGTAAAAGACAGGATAGGTTTTAATATGATCCGCCGTGCTTTAGAAGAGGGCGCTATTACGCAAGAGAGCGTTATTATAGAGCCGACCAGCGGTAATACGGGGATCGCACTCGCGGCAAACTGTGCGGCGCTAAAGATCAGATTGATACTCACGATGCCCGAATCGATGAGTATCGAGCGTAGAAATCTTCTTAAGGCGCTCGGGGCAGAGCTGGTGCTTACTCCTGCTGCTCAAGGGATGAGCGGTGCGATAGCAAAAGCAAATGAGTTAAACGAGACGATCGAGAAGAGCATCGTCTTGCAGCAGTTTCAAAACAAGGCGAATCCGGAGATTCATAGACTCACCACGGCACGAGAGATTCTGCGCGATACCGATGGCAATATCGATGCCTTTGTAGCTGCCGTGGGAACGGGCGGAACACTTACGGGTACGGCATCCGTGCTTAAAGAGGAGATAGCGGGTATCGCCGTCTTTGCGGTTGAGCCCGATGAGTCGGCGGTACTTTCAGGCTGCAGTGCCGCACCGCATAAGATTCAGGGGATCGGAGCGGGATTCGTACCCGATATTTTAGAGACGACGATTTACGGCGAAGTGATACGGGTAAAGAGCGAAGATGCCTTTGCCACCGCAAAGATGCTTGCACGTGAAGAGGGGCTTTTGGTGGGCATATCAGCGGGTGCGAACGTCTATGCCGCTATGCAGGTCGCTTCACGCCCCGAGTTTCAAGGCAAAACGATCGTCACGATCCTCTGCGACACCGCCGAGCGCTACTTGAGCACACCGCTCTTTAGCGATGAGTAGATATCTCGAGACGATCAAATCGCTTGACGGCGTGCTTTTTCACATGCCGTATCATCAACGTCGCTATGAGGAGAGCATCGGCTTTTCACATGCCAAAAATCTCTGCGAGCTGCTTGATCCGCCCAAAGAGGGGCTATGGCGCTGCAGAGTGGTTTATGACGAAACCTCGCTCGAAGTGAGCTATCACCCCTATGTGAAGCGCACGATAAGCGCTTTGAAGCTGATAGAGGCAGAAAATCTTGAATATAGCAAGAAGTATGCTCGCAGAAGCGATCTGGATGCACTTTATGCAAATCGCGGTGAAGCGGACGACGTGCTCATTGTGCAAAACGAATATATAACCGATACGACGATAGCCAATATCGCACTCTATAAAGAGGGTGTATGGTACACGCCAAAGAAGCCCCTGCTCAAAGGAACGACACGCGCAAGGCTGCTTGATGCAGAGGTGCTTGTCGAGAGGGATATTTTGGCATGTGAACTTCATGAATACTCTCAAATAGCCCTGATGAATGCGATGATCGAATTTGACGTTTTAGATAGTTGTCACTTTTTGCTATAATTTTATAATTTTTTAAAAGGAACTATTTTGCTTGAGAGTGTAATAACGGACGAAAAGTTTGTATCGATGATGAAAAAACATATAGAGGATGTTATTATTCACTTCTTTTCCAAAGAGCAGAATTTTGGGATACTCTGTAAAATAGAGGATGTCAGTTTTGAGCCTGAACTCCCTAGAGAGATAAGCAGGGAGTTCCGCCCTTTGACGCTCTTTTTCCTTGCAGGGTACACTTTCGATACGGCTCATATATCAAATGATTCGCTTATCTTTGAAGCCGGTTTTGGAAGTGAGAATTTCGGCAGTGTCGTAATCGTTCCGCTGCTGAGCATCATGCAGGTGATCGTAGATGAGACGCCCGTACTTATCAACCTTGCACCGCATAAAAAGGAGCGTCAGAGCTCAAAGGCGGACGAGCGCGGCGTAGAGAACTCTATGAACTCTTTTCTCTCAAATCCGGAAAATTCGAAATTTTTGAAAAAATAGCCTCTCTTGCTTAAACTTTTGTAAGCGAGAGAAGATAGTTGACAACATTATCGACAAATGCGTCGTGTTTGCGGTCTTTGCCGTAAGCGATGTAGAACTTGCGCTCAAGCTTATGGTTTTTTAAGCGCCCTTCAAAGAGTCTGCCTTCATTGATCTCATGCTGTATAACGTGGCGAGACATGATCGATACAAGCGGTCGGTGCGAGTTTTTATCGGCATGGAGAATCGACTCTTTGATAGAGGTCGGACTTGTAAGTACGCCTAGCACGTTAAAGTTGCTGCACTGAACTCCCATATCTTCAAAGGCCTCGGCCGCTAGTTTACGGGTATGCGAGTTCTCGTCGCGGCATATCCAGTCAAAGCTGAGCAGATCCTCCGCGCGAAGCTGCTTTGGAATCGGTTGGTTGGAGAATACGACAAGCTCATCCTCTACCCACTCTCTATAGACGACTCCCTCACGAAATACCGGCGATTCTATAATCCCGATATCTATCTTTTTGTCTTCAAG
Organism: Campylobacterota bacterium; assembly: GCA_014764025.1. Lineage (GTDB taxonomy): Bacteria > Campylobacterota > Campylobacteria > Campylobacterales > Sulfurimonadaceae > JACXUD01. The sequence goes on from JACXUD010000042.1 coordinate 5,680, forward strand.
CTCATCGATAATATCGCTTGAGAGGTTTACATGCATATAGACTTCGTTGCCGATACGCTTTTTTATCTCGCTGAGATAGTTCGGCAGGATATAGTTGCCGATGGCAAAAGATGCACCGATGATAAACGTAAACTCTTTATTGATGATCTTTAGAAGCTCTTTTTCACTGTTTGCGATCGCTTTTTCGAGTTTAAGAGCGATACGATAGAGATCCTCTCCCTCTTTTGTGAGTAAGATACCGTTCTTTTTGCGTTCCACTACTTTTGTACCCAGATAATCCTCAATGAATTTGATCTGTTGCGTAACGGCAGGCTGTGAAATCCCGAGTTTAGCGGATGCTTTGGAGAAGCTCTTCTCTTTTACCACCATTAAAAAGGTGAAGATTTTAGAAAAATCTTTTAACATAATAATTCCTATAAGATGAATGAATAGTGATATTATAATCCAAAATTATAATTATTTCAATAGTTCCATAATAATTTAAAATTTTTAAGGTATAATAAATAAATGTAACAAATTCGGGATATCTCTTAAAGGCCTCTCTTTTTTTTGAGAGAGACCTTTTAGTGTGAATAATAGATGGATAAAATATTTCAAAGACTTAACGATGCTCAAGCCCAGGCGGTTCGTCAGATAGATGGACCCGTGCTTATATTGGCAGGAGCCGGCAGCGGGAAAACCACCACGATAGTTTCCCGGCTTGCCTATCTTATCAAAGAGGTCGGCATACCTCCTTCAAATACGCTAACGTTGACGTTTACGAATAAAGCGGCCAAAGAGATGCGAGAGCGTGCCCTTGGGATGATGGAGGATATCAGCTACCCGCCTCTGCTATGTACATTCCATAAATTCGGTCTGCTCTTTTTAAAGTTTCATATAGGTCGTTTAGGGCGTGAAAACAACTTTGTCGTGATCGATACGGATGATAAGAAAAAGATAATCAAACGCATCAACAGCGAGATACCTACGCCTCTTATAGCCAGTGAGATATCGCGCTATAAAAACTCTCTCATGACTCCGGACGAGGCCTATAAGCAAGCCGAGCTCTTCAACTACAAGCAGATAGCAGAGATCTATGCCGAGTATGAGAAGTATCTTTTAGAGAACAACCTAGTCGATTTTGATGACCTGATCGCATTGACATACAGACTGCTCAACGAACACCCTGATCTTGCAGAGTCGATCTCGCAAAAGTATCAATATATCATGATCGATGAGTACCAAGATACCAATGAACTTCAGCTCAAACTGGTTCAAAAACTCTGCACCTCGCACAAAAACATCTGTGTGGTGGGGGATGACGATCAGAGCATCTACGGCTGGAGGGGTGCACATATCCGCAACATTATGGAGTTCGATCAAGACTTCATGGGTGCCGCGGTCGTGAAACTGCAAGAGAACTACCGCTCAAGAGAGCCGATCTTAAAAGTAGCAAACGCTCTTATCGAGCACAACCGCTCCCGCCTCGGCAAAGAGCTCATTCCAACGCGCGGAGATGGTGACGAGGTCGCTATTTTAAATTCGCATGACGAGAGTGAAGAGGCGCGTAAGATCGCTTTGAAGATCTCGCAGCTATTAGATGCCGGCATATCGCCAAACAGCATTGCGATTTTGTACCGTGTGAACGTCTTGAGCCGTTCGATCGAAGATGGGCTCAATCGAGCAGGCATAGCCTACAAACTTGTGGGAGGCCTGCGATTTTATGATCGTGCAGAGGTGAAGGATCTCATCAGTTATCTGCGAGTCATTACCAATTTCCATGATGATTTTTCATTTAAACGTATCGTGAATAAACCAAAACGCGGACTCGGCAAGGCCAGCATAGACAAGATCGAGCTTGCGGCTCATGAAAAGAGGCAGTCGCTCTATGAGTATCTTAAAGAGGTAGGCGAAGATGAGCTTGAAGAGCTCGTAAAAAAGAAGAACGCCAAAACACTCAAAGAGTTCATCTCGAACATTGAGGATGTATCCAAGATTGCGAAGGAGTCAACATATAGCTTCATCGATGTTCTAGAGGAGACATTCCATCTCAAAGATATCTATAAGGGTATGCAGGACGAACAAGAGAAGGTGCTCAATATGGATGAGTTCTATGCACTCTTTAGGGATTTTATCAAAAACACCCCGGAAGCCTCGTTGGATGAGTTTTTAAATGAGCTCACGCTTCAAAGTGAACAGGATCAAGTAGAGGGTGAAAGCATCTATATGATGAGTATTCACGCATCAAAAGGTCTGGAGTTCGATCATATCTTTTTAATAGGTTTAGAAGAGGGCTTTTTGCCGCTAGTGGGCGATGGAAGCGACCTAGAAGAGGAGCGCCGCTTGGGATACGTTGCTTTTACGCGTGCAAAAGAGACGCTTACGCTTTCACATGCCCAAAGCCGTTTTTACAAAGGGCGCAGAAGCGATCTGCAAAAGAGCCGTTTCGTCAATGAGGCGGGATTATGTGAAGGCTCGCTTAAAGTCGAGAAGAATACGGCCTTTAAAAAGGGTGATCTTGTTCGCCACAAAATATTCGGTGCAGGCAGAGTGATCGGAGTGGGGAAATCGGGCAAAGATTTCAAGCTCAATATCAATTTCGCCGGCATTAAACGCGAGATATTGGCATCATTCGTCGAAAAACTATGAATCGACTCTTTGTAGCATATAAACCGGCAGGGGTCGGTTCTAACACTTTTCTCTCAAGGCTCAAACGTAAATACGGCGTTAAAAAAGCCGGCTTCTCAGGTACGCTCGACCCTTTTGCAAAGGGTGTTCTTGTTGTCGGTTTTGGAAGCCATACGAAACTTTTTCGCTTTTTAAACAAGACGCCAAAACGCTACCGAGCGACACTTTGGCTGGGTGCTCACTCCCCTTCGCTCGATAGTGAACTCATAGAGAGAATAGAGAGGCTTGAACCGTTTGAAATAGATGAAGTGAAGAGTGCAGTTGAGACTCTGCAAGGGGAGCTGGAGTACACTCCTCCGATATTCAGTGCAAAACATGTGGATGGAAGGCGTGCCTACGATTTGGCGCGTGAAGGCAAAGAGGTGCATCTGCAAAAGGTACGTGCAACCGTCTATGATGCCAAGCTTTTACACTACAGGCATCCATTCGTGACTTTCGAAGTGAGCGTGAGCGAAGGAACCTACGTGCGTTCGCTCGGAGCGATTGTAGCCCAACGCCTCGGCGGTTGTGCGGGAAGTCTCAGTGCGCTTGAGAGACTCTGCGAAGGGGCTTTCGTATATGAGAACGAGCAGGCCTTAGATATAAAAGAGTACCTTGCATTAGAACAAAACTACTATAATGGCGACTTTGAAAACATCAAGTATGGAAGAGTTCTTGCTTTGATCGATCTAGAGATAAAAAATGAGGGCTCATACTGGATCGACGGCGGAGATTTTATAAGCGTCGTTACGATCGAGAATGAGAGCGTGAGATATGAATTGGGTAGGATTGAGATATGTTAGTATTGGCTAGAAAAGTGGATGAATCGATAGTTATAGGCGAAAACATCGTAATTAAAGTAATCTCGATCGATAAAGGCGTCGTTAAGATCGGTATCGATGCACCTAACGATATATCAATCGTTCGGACGGAGCTCTTAGCCGAGGTAGAGCGTATCAACAAAGAGGCGGCTAAAGAGGTCGAGACAAAAGAGCTCTCGCTCCTCTCGAAACTTTTAGGGCGCTCTTCATGAAACGATATAAGGCCTTTGCCAAGGTCAATATCTTTTTAAAGATAACCGGGACTCGGGGCGATTACCATGAACTGATCTCTCGCTTTATGAGAGTTGAGAATCTTTATGATGAGCTCTATTTTGCACCCAAAGAAAAAGAGGGTTTTGAGATACGGGGCCAATTTTCATGCACTACGGAGCAAAATACCATATACAAGGCTTATAAGGCTCTTTTAGAGGCGACGGAGTCCGAAGCGCTTGAGAAGCTGATGCAAAAGTATGCGATAGTGGTTGAGAAACATATTCCGGCATTTGCAGGCTTGGGCGGCGGGAGCAGTGACGCCGCGACATATCTCAAGATGTGCAATGAAGTGCTGCATCTGGGGCTGAGCAGATGTGAGCTCGCCGCAATCGGAATGAGAGTAGGTGCAGATGTTGCTTTTTTCATCTATGACTATGCCAGTGCGAATGTAAGCGGCATCGGTGAAATCGTCGAGGAGTTTCAAGAGCCGCTTCTTGAACTTGAGGTGGTGACTCCAAAAATCGAGATATCGACCCCGAAGGTCTATAAAAGCTATAGAGCCAACTTCTTTGCACCTATTTCAGCCGATGAATCTGCAAAACTTGCATCTATGAGCTCATCGGAGATACTCAAATCAATGAAGGTCGATGAAGCGAACGATCTTTTTAAACCTGCGCTTCATGAGTATAAAGAGCTTAAAGACCACTATCGCCACGGATGGTTTTTCAGCGGCAGCGGCAGCAGTTTTTTTAGAATAAAGGATAATATGCATGGGTGAGTCTTATGCAAGCAATAAAAAAGCCTATTTCGACTACTTCTTAGAGGAGAAGTTTGAAGCGGGTATCGTCTTAAAGGGAAGCGAGGTCAAAGGGATCCGTGCGAAGCGCGTCAATCTCAAAGACAGCTTTATTAAATTCGTAAAAGGCGAGGCATTTCTTTTCAATGCGCATATCGGTCGTCTTGATACGACTCATCACTACTACGGGCATGAAGAGCGCGGTAGCCGAAAGCTTCTTTTGCATAAAAAAGAGATACACAAGATGATCCGTGCCGTTGAGCGTGATGGCTATACGATCGTGCCTCTGCAGCTCTATTTCAGCGCCAAAAACATCGTCAAGATTCAAATAGCCATTGCCAAAGGAAAACAGCTTCACGATAAACGCGAGGATCTCAAGCAAAAAGATATGAAACGTGACGTAGAGAGAGCGATCAAAGAGTATAAATGAGACTGCTGCTTTTACTCTGCTCTCTATCGCTTTGGCTCTTTGGCTTTAACGCTTTTGTGAGTGATGCGAAGGTAGCGAACGGCAAGACCACTCTTGTGGAGATAAAAAAGGAAGATGGGTATCGATACAGAGGCATAAAGCTCGCTTCAAAGGAGTTTGAACTCTATGATCACCCCAAAAAAGCGGGGTGGCTCTATGCCATAGTGCCGATTAGCTACTATCAAAAGCCCGAAGATATGAGGCTTGTGATCTCTTTTGTTCATAACTCCAAAGAGCAGAGCAGGGAGTTGTTTATAAAAGTAGAGGATGGCAAGTACGAAAAAGAGAAGATATCGGTTCAGCCATCGAAAGTCAAACTTAGCGGGAAGAATAAAGAGAGAGCGGAAAGAGAGTATGCAGAGGCGATGAAGATCTACTCGAAGGTGACTCAAAAAAACTATCTTGTCTCTGCTTTTATCTATCCGATGCAGAGCAAGATCACAAGCGATTTTGGCAAAGCCAGAGTCTATAACGATACACTCAACGGTTTTCACGGCGGTACCGATTTTAGAGCGGATGTCGGTACGCCGATCGTTGCGGTAAATGACGGAGTCGTCGTATTGGCCAGCGATAGATTCTACTCCGGCAACTCCATGATCATCGATCACGGGCGAGGGGTGTATAGCTGCTATTTTCACATGAGCCGTTTTGATGTAAAGGTGGGCGATATAGTCAAACGAGGGGTGCAGATAGGGCTTTCGGGCAAGAGCGGCCGAGTTACGGGACCGCATCTGCACTTTGCTATTAGGGTCAACAATACGCTAGTCGATCCGATGCAGTTTATCGCGACCCTCAACCAAAACTTATTACAGGAGTAAATATGAGTACATTTCAAATCATTATGCTATTGATATCGGGATTTTTTGCTTTTAAGGTCTATGAACATATTCAGACGCTTCAAGACAGCGATGTGAAGAGGGCGGGAGAGGGCAATTCACATGCCAAAGAGGATGAGGATGTCTCGTTGGCTCTTACGCCCGAGGGTCTTGTTGCACAAGCAGACAGCGCCTATGAGTACAGCGAATTTGAACGCGCTCTCGAGCTTTTAAAGGAGGCGGATAGATTGGCTCCTAACAGTGCCGAGATACTCTTTAAATTAGGCTTTGTGAGTGCAAAAAACGGAGCCGATAGTGAAGCGATAGAGTACTATAAAGCATCATTGGCAGCCGATGAGAAGAGTGAGTTTGCACACAACGCCATCGCATCTCTTTACCGTAAGGCAAAAGAGTA
>JACXUD010000234.1 GCA_014764025.1 Campylobacterota bacterium
TCAGTTAAAAGACCGGCTTCGAACTGTTTTTGAATCTCAATGACCTTGTTTTTCGACTCATTAATCTTGCCTTGCTTTTGGTTAGGAATCTTAATATCATCGATTGAGATAGAGATACCTGCTGCCGTAGCATGTTTAAACCCTAGATCTTTCAATCTGTCAAGGAACGATGCAGTTATTCCGATATCGCCATGTTTTTGAACATAGTCAACAACTTCATTGATCGCTTTTTTCTTCATAACACGGTTCCACATATCAGTAGGAACAAAAGAAGGAAGAATCGCTTTTAGCAACAATCTACCGGCTGTCGTATGGATAATACGTCCTTCAACACGTGTTCGAATTTTTGCATGAAGGTCTAGTGATCCATGCTCTAAGGCTATCTTAACCTCTTCGACGTTCGCGAATAGTTTATTTGAACCTTTTACACCATTCTTTTCTAGTGTAATGTAATAGATACCAAGAACCATATCTTGTGATGGCGTAGCAATAGCTTTTCCTGATGCCGGAAGCAAGATGTTCATAGATGCAAGCATCAAGACTTTTGCTTCAGCAATAGCTGCCGAGCTAAGCGGAACGTGAACTGCCATTTGGTCACCGTCGAAGTCGGCGTTGAATGCAGCACAAACAAGCGGGTGAAGCTGAATAGCTTTACCGTCGATCAATTTAGGGTGGAATGCCTGAATTGAAAGTTTGTGAAGAGTCGGTGCACGGTTCAACAGTACCGGATAACCGTCAACGATCTCAGCTAGACACTCCCAAACTTCATTTGTTTTGTCTTCGATCATCTTCTTGGCTGCTTTTACGGTTGTTGCATAACCTTTATCTTCCAACTTAGCGATCAAATGCGGCTTAAATAGCTCAAGTGCCATCTTTTTAGGCAGTCCACACTCATCCATTCTTAATGAAGGACCGACAACGATTACAGAACGCCCAGAGAAGTCAACACGTTTACCGAGTAGGTTTTGACGGAAACGACCTTGCTTACCTTTGATAATCTCACTTAAAGATTTCAACGGGCGTTTGTTTGCACCTTTTACGGCATTCGCACGACGACCGTTGTCAAAGAGAGCATCTACAGACTCTTGAAGCATACGCTTCTCATTTCTAACAATAATTTCCGGCGCTTCAAGCTCAACTAAGCGCTTAAGACGCTGATTTCTGTTGATTACACGTCTATAAAGGTCGTTTACGTCAGATACGGCAAACTTTCCGCCATCAAGCGATACAAGTGGACGTAGATCAGGCGGTAGTACCGGTAGAATAGTTAGCATCATCCAAGCCGGGTTGTTTCCGGAATTCAGGAACGACTCAATAACTTTAAGACGTTTTGCGATCGTTTTACGTTTTGCTTCAGAGTTCGTGTTCTCGATCTCATCTTTAAGTGTGCTAAAGAGTTCAACTAGATCGATCTCATCTAATAGGTCACGAACGACTTCGCCGCCCATACGTGCTTTGAATCCTAATTCGCCGAATCTTTGTGCAAGTGTTCTATATTGCTCTTCATTTAATACGTCATACTTTAAAACAGGCGTTTTAGCTTCCGCATCATAGTATGCTTCTCCGCCGGCCTCTACGATATATGCTTCATAGTAGAGTACACGCTCAAGATCTTTCATCTTGATACCTAAAAGTGTACCGATACGTGATGGTAATGAGCTAACATACCAGATATGAGCAACAGGAGTTACAAGCTCAATATGCCCCATACGGATACGGCGTACTTTCGTACTTGTTACTTCAACACCACACTTCTCACATATGACACCCTTATAGCGCATCTTTTTATATTTGCCGCAGAGACACTCATAATCTCTTACCGGACCAAATATTTTTGCACAAAAGAGACCATCTCGTTCAGGTTTAAGAGTACGATAGTTAATAGTTTCCGGTTTTTTTACCTCGCCGTGACTCCATGATAATATCTTATCAGGAGCAGCAAGGCGGAATTGTAACTGTTTAATATCATTTGGTCTGTTTTCTTCAGTAACTTGTATTGGAACTAGCTTACTCATTATCTTCTACCTCGTCAAAAATCTCAATATCAAGAGCCAATGATTGCAACTCTTTAGTTAATACGAATAGTGTTTCTGGGATACCTGATGCAGGTACAAGCTCACCCTTCGTTAATGCTTTGTATGCTCTTACCCTACCGTCAACATCATCTGATTTGATCGTGAGCATCTCTTTAAGAACAGCGGATGCACCGTATGCTTCAAGTGCCCAAACCTCCATCTCACCGAATCTTTGTCCACCAAAGAGCGCTTTACCCCCGACTGGCTGTTGCGTAACAAGAGAGTATGGTCCCGTAGAACGAGCATGAATTTTTTCATCTACTAAGTGGTGGAGTTTTAGCATATACATGTAACCGACATTTACACGCTCTTTAATCTTCTCACCTGTTTTCCCATCATATAAAACAGTCTTTCCGTCTGTATCCATTTTTGCCAATTCAAAAAGTTTAGCAAATTCAGATGCATTCACGCCCTCAAAAATAGGTGTAGCGAATTTGATACCGTTCGCCCAATCTCTTGCATATACCAGAAGCTCTTCATTACTCATTTGACCAAGAACCTCTGCGGCATTCATCATACCTGCGACATCTGCCACTTCTATCATTTTCGTTCTAATGTTATTTAAGAAATCAGTTTGTTTCTCTTCGAACTCTTTTTGGATTTGAAGTCCTATTTCACG
>JACXUD010000235.1 GCA_014764025.1 Campylobacterota bacterium
AGCCGCCAAATCAGCCAAGACCATCAGCTATGAGGTGCTTACGTCACTCAAACCTTCGCTTCAAAGGGTAATCGAGTAAGAGATTTGCTACAATAGTTCCAACAGATTTTAAGGAGCTACAATGCAGATGATGAAAAACTATCTTAAGAAGATGCCTGATGAGAAGGGCTACTTTGGCAAATACGGCGGGGCATTTATACCGCCGCAACTCGAGAAGCCTTTCGCCGAAATAACGGCAGCCTATAACAAACTCTCTAACTCACACGACTACATCAACGAACTTCGCAATATCCGCAAACACTATCAGGGGCGTCCGACCCCTGTTTACTACTGTAAAAATCTCAGCGAATTCATCGGCGGCGGGCGCATCTACCTGAAGCGTGAAGACCTGAACCATACGGGTGCGCATAAGCTTAACCATACGATGGCAGAGGTGCTTTTGGCTAAATATCTGGGCAAAAAGAAGGTGATCGCCGAGACGGGTGCAGGACAGCACGGCGTGGCGCTTGCAACGGCGGCCGCCTATTTCGGGCTAGAGTGCGAGATTCACATGGGCGAGGTCGATATGAAAAAAGAGCGCCCGAATGTCGTTAGAATGCAGATTTTGGGTGCAAAAGTGGTTCCGGCAACGCATGGACTCAAGACGCTCAAAGAGGCAGTGGATAGTGCTTTTGGAGCCTATTTGGCAGATACCGAGAATCAGATGTTTTGTATCGGCTCGGTCGTTGGGCCGCATCCGTTTCCAAAGATGGTGCGCGACTTTCAATCGGTCGTAGGTTTTGAGGCAAAAGAGCAGTTTTTCGAGATGACCGGTAATCTGCCCGATATGGTCTGTGCTTGTGTGGGCGGCGGCAGCAACGCTATGGGAATCTTCAGCGGTTTCATCGAAGATGAGGTGGCTTTATACGGCGTCGAGCCGATGGGCAAGGGCGATAAGCTTGGCGAGCACAGTGCGAGTCTTACTTACGGCAAAGAGGGGATCATGCATGGATTCAACTCGATCATGCTCACAGATGAAAACGGCGAACCGGCACCGGTACACTCTATCGGAAGCGGGATCGATTACCCATCCGTTGGGCCTGAACATGCCTATTTAAGTGAAATCGGCAGAACAAAGATCGGGCACTGCAACGACCTTGAAGCGGTCGATGCGTTTTACAAACTCTCGCAGCATGAGGGTATCATCCCGGCGTTAGAGTCGGCGCATGCCGTTGCATTTGCGATGAAGTATGCAAAAGAGCATCCCGAACACTCGATTCTTGTGAACTTGAGCGGTCGCGGCGACAAAGATATCGACTACGTTATCGAGCACTACCCGATCCCGAAAAAAGGGGCTTGAGGGTTTATGGCAAGACTCTTCTTGCCTGCCAATAGCGCATCTTCCAGTAGGGGTTGTCGAGTTTTGAGATAATCACACCGCTGCTTGTAGAGGCGTGGATAAACTGATCGCCGTTGACGAGGATGCCGACATGGCGCTCATTGTAGCCCGTCTTGAAAAAGATCAGATCGCCATCGCGAAGTTCATTTTTGCCTACGCGTCTGCCGTAAACGGCTTGCTCTTTCGTGCTTCTGGGAATCGAGATCCCAAAGGCATCCTCATATATGTTCTGCACCAAAGAGGAGCAGTCCACACCGCGCATATCCGTGCCGCCGTATTCGTAATCGCTGCGATTCCATTTTTTGTACTCTACCATCAGTTTTTTGGTGACACTGCTTTGTGAGATCTTTTTGGCATGTGAAGATTCTCTTTTGTGTTCTTGATGGGGGATTGAAGCCGATTGATGGCTCTGTTTGGCGCGTTTAGAGTAGGTAGGGTTGCCGCGCGTCGAGCATCCTAAAAAGAGTGCCGCAAGCAGAGCTGTGAGGGTGATACGCCAAAGCATCACGAGTTTATTTTGATGATAGCCTCGCTGAAGATGACGCCGTCAACTCCTAAAATGGCCAGCTCTTCTATATCATCCTCATCGTCGATGAGCGCTAAAATCTTGGCATCAAAGAGATACTCGTTCGCGATGTTCTGCGCACTTTTGGCCAGCTCTTTTGGCACGACTATATAGCTTGCCCCCAAGGCAGAGGCAAAGATGATCTCTTTGATGCTTTCGACACGCAGCGCGAATAAGAGGCTGTTGGCATGTGAGAATTGGATGATATCGAGATTGATGGGATCGAACTCGATAAAGAGCTTTGAGTTACTAGGAGTATTCTCGATCGCCTCTATACTGCTTATATGGTAAAAAGGCTTGGCGTTGAAATAGGGGTGTCCAAAGAGCAGCATATCAGGCCTTTTGCATACACTCATTCGAGCAGTAGTATTTTCCGTTGCTTAAAAGCGCTTCGTCGATATCGCAGAAGGTGCCGCAAGAGGCGCACTCCACCATCTCGTTTGTTTTGGGTTTGGGCTTAGCCGATTCGCTTTGGGGAGCAACGCTCTTTTTTTTGAAAAAAAAGTAATAGACCGCCCAAATAATGAGGGCTAAGAGGATAAGCTTTAAAATCATTGCGCGCCTTTGATGAGCAGATAGTGTCTGTTCACTTTTTTGATGATCTCGTAATCAAGGGTTTCATCGACCTCATTATAGACATTTTCACCCTTGTAAAAAAGTAAAATCGACTCTTTGCTTCGATAGTTCTTGCTGAGTGCGAGGAGCATCTGCGTGTCGGTGACGGCTCTTGAGGTGATGAGATCGAATATG
>JACXUD010000003.1 GCA_014764025.1 Campylobacterota bacterium
GGGTGCAGCTGCTCTTTGCCCACATCCACTGCATCGACCTCGCTAGCACCTGCTTCAAGCAGCACCTGCGTGAAGCCGCCCGTCGAAGCGCCGATATCAAGGGCATAGACTCCACTGATGTCTAAACCGAGCTCCTCTAAAAAAGCGCTCAGCTTAAAGGCGGCACGTGAGACGTAATCTTTATGCTCATCGATCTTAACCTTGTCCTTCGTCTCATCGACCTTATGAGAAGATTTGATGATCACCTCGCCGTTCACGCTTACAAAACCGCCCTCTATAAGTGCCTGCGCCTTTGTGCGGCTCCCTGCACTCTGGGCTACGAAATTATCCAACCGAATCAAAACTGCACCTCTATCGCACTGTAAATAAACTCTATCTGCATACTCTTATCCGCCACCTCATCCCCGTCTTTATCATAATCAAAACTATACAGATCATACGCCACTTTTAGAGCCACATAATCATTCAATCGGTAGCTCATCCCCGCACCCACAAGATAGCTAAACCCGAGTGCCGACGCACCGCCTAGACTCATCTGCGCCACCCCAAAACGCCCGTAAAGATCAAGCGAATCGTCAAAAAACGGGTAGTGGGCAAGCGTACTGACACCAAGCGCACCGAAGTTCAAAGTGCTCTTATCATCGATCTCATACCCCTTTTTCACATGCCAAGCGTCAAAACTGGCATAGCTAAGCTCTACCGAGAGATATTTGTTGATATAGGCACCGCCGTAAAAGGTGGCACTCCCCGAAGTATCTTTTTTAAGCGTGTTATAGAGCCCGTCAACATTCACTTTTGAGTAACCCGCACCCACTCCGATGTAGGGCCCGCCGTCCCTGTCGGCATGTGAATATATGTAAAAAAGTGCCAAAATAAGCAGAAATCTCATCATACTCCCTCTATCATCGAGCGCATCGTCGCCTCGTCGATACACGCTACACCTAAAGCTTGCGCCTTATCGAGTTTGCTTCCGGCATCTTCGCCGTAGATGACGAAATCGCTCTTTTTGGAGACCGAACCCACAACCTTTGCACCCAAACTCTCTAGCATCTCTTTAATAGTGTCACGGCTTTGGCTCATAGAACCGGTGAGTACGACGCTTTTTCCTTTAAAGGGGTTCTCTTTGGCTTCGACTCTTTGCGCAGGTGCCTTTGGCATGAGTATCGCCTCAAGCTCTAAAATAGTTTCGCGGTTTACTCTCACGAACTCTAAAAGCGACTCCGCCATCTCCTGCCCAAAACCTTCACATGCCGTGATCTGCTCTTTGGTCGCATCGATAAAACCAGCGCCAAATTCACATGCCAAAGTTTTAGAAGCTACCTCACCGATATGCTCGATGCCAAGCGAGTTGATAAAGCGGTGGTACTCGCACCCTTTTGCCTTCTCGATCGCATCAAGCAGTTTTTGCGACTTCTTCTCTTTAAAGCCCTCAAGAGCTAAAAGCTCTTCAAGCGTCAATGAAAAGAGGTCTTTGACGCTTCGCACCAGATGCGCGTTATAGAGCGCCTCGACGATTTTATCACCAAGCCCGTCGATGTTGAGACACGGCTTGGATGCGAAGTAGATGATGGAGTTCACCACGCGAGCGTCGCAAGTGAGGTTTTGGCACTTGAGCAGCACCCCCTCGTCTAGAAGCTCGCTGTCACATACCGGACAGTGTGTCGGGCGCACAACCGCTACCTCATCGCCGCTTCTTCTCTCTTGGAGCACCTTGATGATCTTTGGAATGACGTCGCCACTGCGCAAAATGATGACCGAATCGCCTATGCGGATATCCTTTCGCTCGATCTCATCGAAGTTATGCAGCGTTGCACGCTCGACGATGACCCCTTCGATATCGGTCGGCTCGACGATGGCCACCGGCGTCACCGCGCCGGTGCGTCCGACTTGCAGTATGATCTCTTTGACTCTGGTCACCTTCTCGATTGCAGGGAACTTATAGGCACACGAGAAGCGCGGATTCTTGACCGTATAACCCATATCTATCTGAGCGGCGATCTGATCGACCTTGATGACCATCCCATCAAGCATCATCGCATACTTCTCACGCTCACTCTTCATCTGCTCGTAAAATGCCTGAATCTCTTCAAACCCCTGGCACTTTGCGCGCTGCGGCGGAGCGCGGAATCCAAGCGAGTAGATATACTCCATCTTTTCGCTAAGTAACTTATGTTCTAACGTGTTTTCTCCCACACCGTATGGCAAAAAGACAAGATTTCGTGATGCCGTGATGGATGAATCAAGCTGGCGCAGGCTTCCCGCCGCCGCATTTCGCGGGTTTGCAAAGAGCGGCTCGCCTGCTTCAAGGCGCTCTTTGTTGATGCGTTCAAACTCCTCTTTATAGAGCACCACTTCGCCGCGTATCTCAAGACGCTCTTTGTGCTCTATGACCAAAGGGATAGTGCGGATCGTCTTGACGTTTTGGGTGATAAGCTCGCCCTCGCTCCCGTCACCGCGAGTGATGCCTTGGGTCAAAACGCCGTTTTCATAGATAAGGTTCAGACTTGCGCCGTCAAATTTGGGTTCGCAGTAAAATGTGACGTTTGAATCCAATTTATAGGTTTTCGTAAGCCACGCTTGCAGCTCCTCGGCATCAAAGACATCCTCTAGGCTCCACATGCGGCTGAGATGTTTGGCTTTGGCAAATCCATCGGAGACGACATCGCCCACTCTTTGCGTGGGAGAAGCCGGGATTATGGCATGTGAGTTTGCCGCCTCATAAGCGATCACGTCGTGATAGAGCTTGTCATACTCCTCGTCGGTGGCTATGGGATTATCGAGCACATAGTAGTGATACGCATATCTGTTGAGTTCACTGACCGCTTTTTCATACTCTTGATAGTTCATATACCTGCCCCGATTCACATGCCGAAATTTAAATAAGCGCAATTGTAACTTAGAGTATCTTAGAGCTCCATAGGTTTGCCGAAGTAGTACCCCTGATACTCATCGACGCCATAGTTTTTAAGCACCTCGAAGATCGCTTCATCCTCGACATACTCCGCGATCGTCTTAATGCCTAGATCCTGAGCGAAACGCACGATGCTCTTTACAAGTATCTGCGATTCACGGTCGTTCAAGATGTTTTGTATAAGCGAGCCGTCGATCTTCAGATAGTCGGGTTTGAGTTTTAAGATATGCGTATAGTTGGCATATCCGCTTCCAAAGTCGTCGATGGCGATGCTTACGCCGTACTCTTTGAGTCTCTCGATCACCTTCGCGAACTTCTCGAAATCCACGATGCTCTCGTGCTCCGTGATCTCGACGACGATATTGCTTGGATTTGGATGTTGCTGCACAAGGCCTATGAGATGCTCCATGATCGAGTTGTCGAAGAGATCGTAGGGAAGAATATTGATAGAGACCTTCTCGTTGCGATCGATGAACTTATTGATGGCATAGCTGATGACCTCTTTTGCCATACTCGGGTAGAGACCGCTCTTGATAGCGATATCAAGGAAAACGAACGGGGTAAGAACGATCTTCTGCGCCCCTTTGAACTCTACGATACGTACAAGTGCTTCATACTTGATCGTTTTGCCGTGCAGATCGGTTATCGGCTGGAAATAGGCAACGATGTTATGGTGTTCTAGGGCATACTTCACCAGTTTTTTCATCGCCATCATCGACTGCGACTCCTCCGTCGTATCGACCTCCTCGGAGTATCCAAGCATACTCAAAGAGTCGCGTTTGGCACGCTTGATCGCCATTTGTGCCTGCTCTAAGATGTTTTCGTGGTCGTAAGCAAAAGATGAATAGACCTCGATACTCACTCTGTCTTCGATGGCATCTATAAAGAGATTCTGTGCTTTGATATACTCGTGCAGTTTCGTAATAAGCTCATACCCCTGCTCATCTTCGAATGCATCGATCACCTGTAAAAGAGCAAACTCGTCGGCAGAGATCCTATAGGCTTTAAAACCGTTTTGCAGAGCGAACTGGTTGATGATGGAAGCAACCCTGCGTAATATCGCATTGGCGTTCTCTATGCCGTAGAGCTCGTTGAAGATCCTAAAATCCTTGAGGTTATTGAGAATAATCAAGTTTTGATCTCCGCCTGAAATATCACGCTTTAAAGATGAGAGGTTATAGAGGCCCGTAAGCGGATCTTTTTGCAGATTTTCGAAGAGAATCGACAATATCCTATTGAATCCGAAGTGCAAAACAAGCAGCAGCAGTAGAGCCACGATGGAGAGTTTGAGCAAGAGGTGTTCGACGAATGTTTTGTGCTCTTGGTTCATGGCAGAGGCGTCATAACCGATAATGATATAACCTACCACATCATAAAGGTGATTCTCTAGGCGGATAGCTTTTGAAACCATCAGATCTTCATCATCGGCACCGTTTGTAAAGTAGTTTTGAAGCCTTTTACTCCCGTCTATAAGCAGATACCTCTCATCAACTTCTATAAACTGCCTCTCTAGCATGATGGCGACATCCTCTTTACGCACCGCCAATGCCACTTCAAGGTTAAAGACCTCTCGAAGATTGTGAATGAGCGAGAGCGGATCGATTCCGATCTCGACGTTGCCTACGTATCTATCATTATGAAAGATCGGTTTTGTTACACGATATGTAAGCTCCAACTTTCCGGTCTCAAAACCGTTTAGTGACTCTTGAAGCAGATCGGTGTCATGGATAAGATGGCGTGATCTGCTTAGTTTATCACCGTAAAAAGTTCGCTTATGTGCTCTATAGAGGGTCGTACCCTCTTGTGTACGAAACGTGAGGATCTTCACTTCGGGATAGATCGACTGCATTTTGAGATAGTACGGCGCGATCAGAGTATCTAGTTTCTGATAGTCTGAATCCGCTATGGCCTGCGAGAGCCCCTCTAGGCATAAAAGCGTCTCAAGCTCTTTAGAGAGGCCCGTCTGCGCCTTTTTCAAGTTGATCTCAAAGAGGTTCTGAGAGCTCGTCACGATACGTTGATACTCGTTTTTTCTGTTTTGTTCGAACTCCGTATTCAAAAGATAGTGTGCAGTGATCACAGAGAGTATGAGTATCGCAAGGATAAGCGAAAATGTCTTGTATTTAGTCTTTTGAGGAAGGTCCACACAGATTCCGTTAATTAACAAATTTTAGGGCATGAGTATAACCAGTTTAGGGCTTAAATTACTAAACTTTTGTCAAAAGCCAGCTCTTTTTTCGATAAAGATAATAAAATACAACACCTTTAATCAGCGTTTCAACGTTCATAATAACAAATACTATCAAAACACCATAGCCGAGGTGAAATGCTATATAGGAGGGTATGAGTCGCAGCAGCCAAAGCGATGCCACGTTAACCTTCAGCACAAGTGCCGTAGCACCTGCACCGCGCAAGGCCGAGGAGTAGATAAAAGAGAGCGCCAAGGGAATTTGGGCCAAACCGACCAAAATAAGATAGTGCGACGCCGCCTCTACCGTACGATCATCCGTCGTAAAGAAACCGATGAAGTATTCGGGGATGCTCACAAGCGCGACCCCTACGCTTCCCATAAAAACATAGGCGAGACGTGCGGTAGCAATTCCGCTCTCATAGGCTCTCTCATACTCTTTTGCACCCAAGCTTTGTCCCACAAGGGCCATTACGGCAATGGCAAAACCAAAGCCCGGCATAAATGCGATCCCCTCTATCCGCAACCCCACTTGATACCCTGCGAGAACCTCCGTTCCGTACGATGCGATGATAGAGACGAATAGAAGAAACGAGAGACTCGTTATACCTCGATCAAGCGCGGCGCTCCAGCCTACTTTTATGACCCGGTTAAGGTCTTTGACTCTCACAAGCATGATAAGACCCAATTTGGCATGTGAGTTTCGTAAGACGAGACTATAGGCCGCAAGATTGAAAGCATAGGCGATCAGCGTGGCATAGGCGGCCCCTGCAACCCCCATCGCTTCAAAACCAAAGTGGCCGAAGATCAAAATATAATTCAAAAATGCGTTTAACCCTGCTGAAAGAAGCTTGATGTAAAGCGAACTCTTTGTATCCCCTGCCGCCGAGAGCGCATTGAAAAAGAGCGTATCCAAAAATATAAGAATAAATCCACATGCCAAAATCGAGAAGTAGCGCTCCCCCTCTTGAATCACCTCAGCTTGGGAACCCATCAACTCATAAAAGGAAGCGGCTCCGAAATAACCCGCAAACGAGATTATCAGAGCCAAAAAAGAGGCAAACAGCACAAGAGCATACAGCAAGGATGAGGCCCTCTTTTTTCGTTTTGCACCTATAAAACGGGCGATGAGTGCATTGCCGCCAACGGCGTAAAGCGTCGTAAAGAGGTGCACTACCATCATCAGCTGCATCGAAAGGCCCACTGCCGCAAGTGCGTGTACGCTCACCATCCCCACCATTATCATATCGATGAGAATCTGCAATATATCTACGAGCTGTTTGAGTGCGGCAGGTATCGCCAAAGCAAAGATACGCCTTGTGTCGTTAGAGAGGAGTCTTAGAAGAATCGTGCTACCTCGTTCATCGCATCTATAAGCTCATCTTGAGAAGCAAAACGAAGTACGACCCTATCTTTGAGGTTCTCGCCTTGAGGCGTATAGTCAAAGACGAGAATGTAGGAGAGTATCTCGACCTTCTCGCCGTAGAGTTCACACCACTCAAGGCTCATCTCCGCCTCGTCTTGATTCATCCTTACAAGTACGGCAGGATAGAGTCTTTTAAGCCCTTCCAATTTTATATCCCCATCTTTTGAGCTATATATCATGTACATCCTTGATCGTTTGAGTTTTTAATATCCATGCCAGATAGAGAGCACCTGCGATAAATCCGCTTCCCAAAAGAGAGGTTATCTCTTCAAGCGAAAAGGAGTTTGTGACCAAATAGCCGATCAGCCATGAAGTCAATGCCGCCACCGACAAAAAGAGCATATCGTTATAGGCGATAATCCTGCCGTAATACTTCTCGTCGATATTCTTTTGGAGCAGCGTATAGGTATAGGACCAAAGCGTCGTCGTGAAGAGCCCTACGACCACGCTGGCCGCCATCGAGAGGTAGAAACTCTCCATCATATAGGCCCAAAGCCAGATGGAGAGCGCTTGTGCCAAGAATATATAGCGCAGTCTCGGCGCATCGACTATCTTACTAAGGAACATCGGCCCTATCACGAGTCCAAAAGCCCTTGCGGCATGCATAAAGCCCAGTGCCAGCGATGTGGCGATAATGCCAGCATAGTAGTGATCCACCATCAATGCGACCAGTGCATCGAATGCCGTCAAACCCACAAAAGCGTGGAGGATCATCAGATGTTTGGCATGTGAAGATTGCTTCAGATACGAGAAGGTGTCTCGCATCATAAAGAGCAGATTCTCCTCCGTTTTGATCACACCGATCTCAAGCTTTAGAGTGTAGAGCATCACGAATGAGATCAAAAACATCATCGCATCAAGCACAAAGGCCGTCCGTACGCCCAGCCAATAGACAAAAAAACCGCTCAGTGCCATTCCAAGCGTATATGAGAGCGACCAGATCATCGAGTGGAGTTCATTGGCTCTTTGAAGCTCTTTACCGAAGATCACCTTGGGCAGCAGCGACATCTCTGCCGTAAAGTAGAAGCTTGCAGCCGCCATTTTAAGGAATATAAGCGCATAAAGAAGTACCAAGTCGGCTTTTGACTCCACGACGATCATGAGAAGTGTCGCAAAGAACTCTATGGCTATTAAGACGAGCATAAGTTTTTTTGGCTTTAGTCTATCAAGTAGCAGTCCTGAAAATGGAGCTTGAAGTACACCCGCAACGACATGCAGCATCGCAACGAATGCGATCGTGGCCGCATCCACTCCAAGATTCAAAAGAAGGGTGTAGATAGCGACGTTACTGAACCAGGCGCCGAAATAGACGATGAGCTGTATCGTGGAGAGTCTGCGGACGATCGGCTCTTTGCGTAGGAGTTGTATATATTGATTCATGCCCGCAACTCTATCAAAATTTTGATAAATCATGCGGCAAAAAACTCTTGAAAAAAAATTCAAATTTTCATTAAAGTTATTTTTTTTTATACCGATATGGGTGTAATAGTTATTTCTATATAAGGAGTGAGTCATGGATGGCATAGCAAACGTTGCAAGACAACAACAATCACAATTAGGCGCTCAAGAGGCTAATGGAAGAGCTTCGACACAGATCCAGCAAGCACAACAGATACAAAAAATGCAGTCAGAAAAGCAAGATGTCGTAAAAGAGATGCAAGACAGTGCTTCAAAAACATCGCAAAAAATAAACTCGAAAGAGCAGGTGCAGGATCTTGTCGATCAGCTCAATAAAGCACTCTCTCCTATGAGCACCTCGCTTAAGTTCGGATTCGACAATCGTGACGAGGTCTTCTTCGTCTCCGTCATAGAATCGGATACTAACAAAATAATCCGTAGATGGCCGGCTGAAAAAGCTATGGAGTTCTTACCGAAAATGCAAGAGGTGACAGGGATCCTTTTCGACTCAAAAGGGTGAATCGCTACCCCTTTTGAGATCTTCTCTTTGCTCATTTAGACTCTTTTCATAACCGTTATTTAATAACTTTTATTGTAAAATCCGCCATTATTTTCTACTCTTGAAGGTGTCTTAATGAAAAAAAATGTAAAAAAAGTTGTTTTAGCCTACTCTGGTGGTCTTGATACCAGCGTAATTTTAAAATGGTTACAAGACGAATACAACTGTGAAGTTGTTACTTTTACCGCCGATATCGGTCAAGGCGAAGAGCTTGAACCTGCCCGCAAAAAAGCCCTCTCTTTGGGAATAAAACCTGAAAACATTTTTATCGACGACCTTCGTGAGGAGTTTGTGAAAGATTACGTTTTCCCTATGTTCCGTGCAAATACTATCTACGAAGGTGAATACCTTCTGGGAACTTCAATAGCTCGCCCTCTTATTGCAAAACGCCAAGCAGAGATCGCAAAGCTCACGGGTGCAGATGCGGTCAGCCACGGTGCAACCGGAAAGGGCAACGACCAAGTACGTTTTGAGATGGGATACCTTGGACAAAACTCAAGCCTCACTATCATCGCACCGTGGAGAGAGTGGGATCTGAACTCTCGTGAAAAACTCCTTGCATACGCCGAAAAACACGGGATCGTTATCGAGAAAAAAGGGAAAAAATCGCCATACTCGATGGATGCAAACCTTCTTCACATCTCTTATGAAGGCGGTATCCTTGAAGATCCTAACGCAGAGCCTGAAGAGTCAATGTGGCTATGGTCTGTAAGCCCTGAAAATGCACCGGATACACCTGAGTACATCGAGATCGATTACAAAAACGGTGACCCTGTAGCACTCAACGGCAAAGAGCTCTCTCCTGCGAATATGCTTGCAGCACTCAATGAACTCGGGAAAAAACACGGTATCGGCCGTGTGGACATCGTAGAGAACCGCTATGTAGGTATGAAGAGCCGCGGATGCTATGAGACTCCGGGCGGTACTATCATGCTTAAAGCACACCGTGCGATCGAATCGATCACGCTAGACCGTGAAGAGGCGCACCTTAAAGACGAGATGATGCCGCGCTATGCGCAACTCATCTATAACGGTTTCTGGTTCTCTCCTGAGCGTGAGATGCTTCAAGCAGCCATCGACAAGACGCAAGAGCACGTAGAAGGCAAAGTACGTCTTAAGCTTTATAAAGGGAATGTCTCAGTAGTCGGCCGCTCTTCGGCTCAATCACTCTTTAATCCTGAATACTGTACTTTTGAAGAGGATTCGGTCTATGATCAAAAAGATGCAGGAGGCTTTATCAAGCTCAATGCACTACGCTTTATCATTGAAGGTAAAGCAAGAAAAAAATAGTTAAATTCGCAATATTAAAGGATAGATAATGAGCATAATTCGTATTGATATGAACTCACCTGAGTTCCAAGCCGAACTTGAAAAGACCGTTAAATTCACGGACAAAGTCATCAAACAGTTCGGCTGGGAATACAACCCTCAACATGAGATAAACGAGGGTGTGCAGATGGGTCTTGCACGTAACAAGATGATGTATAACAAGCGTTTTTGCCCATGTTATATGGTTGAAGAGGTCGATGGAAAATACCAAAGCTCCGACAATCGTATATGTCCTTGTACTACGGCTATTGAAAAAGAGATCCCTGAAGATGGCGTTTGCCACTGTCAGATCTTCTGTACACCTGAATTTGCTGCTGCAAAACGTGTCGAACTCGGAATGGAAGAGGTTGCACACCGACACTCTCGCGGCCTGACAAAAGAGGAGTGTGCCCTTTTAGTGAACAAAAGCGAACTCGACGGCGATGAGCTTCATGCTCTATTAGAGGCTAGAAGCCTTGGTATGGTTGATTTCAAAATCGTTGACGTGCGTGAATATATGGAGTGGCAAATGGGTCATATCAAAGGTGCCGATGCCCTTGTCCCGACAAGCAGCTTCTTCCAAACACTTGACGAAGCTAAACTCAGTAAAGATGAAAATATCATCCTCTACTGTCATGTTGGAAGCCGAAGTGCACACTGTGCACGTATCCTCAAAGATATGGGATATACGAAAATAGGTAATCTAACTTATGGTATCGTCTCATACGGCGGCGAGATCGAAAGATAATTATTTTTTTTAAGGAAATAGATGAAAGTACTACTTATCAAAGATGTAAAATCACTTGGAAAAGCGGGTGAAGTTAAAGAGGTAAAAGACGGTTACGGAAAAAACTTTTTGATCGCAAAGGGTTTTGCAAAACCGGCTACCGTAGAGGTTTTAGCTCAACACGCTACCGATGAAGCCGCTCGTAAAGCTTCCGAAGCCGCCGAGATTGCGGCACTGAAAGATTTGGCGGTCAAGCTTGATAAACTTGAAATAGTTATCACCAAGAAGCTTGGTCAAAACGGTCACCTTTTCGGTGCCGTCACAAAAGACGAAGTCGCTCATGCTCTATTAGCACAGCACAATATCGAAATCGATAAGAAGCATATCAACGAAAAGAGTGCGATCAAAACGGTTGGTGAACACGATCTTGATCTAAAATTAGGACACGGTATCCACGCGACTCTTCACGTTGACGTTGTAGGTGAATAGAGATGTTTGACGCCACTACCATTCTAGCCTTCAAGGGAAAAGATAGAGCTGTAATAGGTGGTGACGGCCAAGTGACTTTCGGAAACTCCGTTTTAAAAGGGAACGCTACGAAAATTCGTTCTCTCTATAACGGGAAAATTCTTGCAGGTTTTGCAGGAAGCACTGCAGATGCGTTCAACCTTTTTGAGATGTTTGAAGGTTTTTTAGAGGCCAAAAAAGGCGATATTCTCAAGTCGGTCATCGAATTCTCAAAAGCATGGAGAAAAGATAAAGTGCTACGCCGTTTAGAGGCGATGATGATTGTCCTCAACACGGAACACATCTTTATCTTGACCGGTAACGGCGATGTAGTCGAGCCCGAAGATGGTCAGCTCGCTTCAATCGGAAGCGGAGGCAACTTTGCCATATCAGCGGCGCGTGCACTTAAAAAACACTCAAATCTTAGTGAAGAGGAGCTTGTGAAAGAGAGCCTCTCGATTGCTGCCGATCTTTGTATCTACACAAACCACAATATAAAAATACTCATACTTGAGGATAACTAAAGCATGAATCTGACTCCAAAAGAGATAGTCCAATATCTGGATAGGTATATCATCGGCCAGACGAATGCCAAAAAGACTATAGCACTTGCCCTCCGGACTCGTTATCGCAGAATGCAGCTAGACGAAGATATTCAAAAAGAGATCACACCAAAAAATATCTTGATGATCGGCTCCACCGGGGTAGGAAAAACAGAGATCTCCCGCAGGCTCGCTACGATGATGCGCGTTCCTTTTGTTAAAGTCGAAGCCAGCAAATACACCGAGGTCGGCTTTGTCGGTCGTGACGTTGAATCGATGGTAAGAGACCTTGTATCAAACTCCATTGCACTGGTGCGCGCAGAAAAAGAGGAGGAGTTTAGAGAGAAGATAGAGAACTATATCGTTAATAGAATAGTCGAAAAACTACTCCCTCCTCTGCCTTCACAAGCTAGCGAAGAGAAGAGAGAGGAGTACCAAAGGCTTCTAAAAAATATGGAAGTGAGAGTTCTAAGCGGAGCTTTGGACGATAAAGTTATTCAAATCGATATCCAACAGCCTAACATCGAGTTCAACGACACCAACCTTCCTCCTGAAATGGTGAAAGTCCAAGAGTCTTTTTCAAGAATGTTCACGACACTCAGCAAAGATGAGAGCAAAAAAGAGATAAGCATCAAAGAGGCGAAGGCACTTCTGCGTCAAGAGGCCAGCTCAAAGCTTCTTAATAGTGCCAATATAAATCTTGAAGCTCTCAAACGAGCAGAAAACGGCGGGATTATCTTTTTGGATGAGATAGACAAGATCGCCGTGAGCTCAAATTCACATGCCAGAAACGATCCGAGCAAAGAGGGAGTTCAGCGTGATCTATTGCCAATCGTAGAGGGAAGCAGCGTAAGCACGAAATACGGGACCATAAATACCGATCATATTCTCTTTATAGCTGCGGGAGCGTTTCATCTAAGTAAACCAAGCGATCTCATCCCAGAACTTCAAGGTCGTTTTCCACTTCGAGTCGAATTAGAACCTATGAGCGAAGAGTCTCTTTATCAAATTTTAACACAAACAAAAAGTTCGCTTCTCAAACAGTACCAAGCCCTTCTCGGCGTAGAAGAGGTCACCCTCGTTTTTGAAGATGATGCGATCCGGTCTATTGCAAAGCTGGCTCACAGGGCAAATGAACTAACGGAAGATATAGGAGCACGTCGTCTTCATACCGTGTTAGAAAAGATTATGGAAGAGATTAGCTACGATGCAGAGAGTTATCGAGGAGAGAGTTTTGTTATCACATCCAAAATGGTTCACGACAAGCTTGATACGGTCGTAGAGAATGACGATCTCTCTCGCTATATATTATAGGAAAAATTATGGAACAAACAGGTTTGAATAAAAACGCCTCTTCAACAAAAGCAGGTTTCATCGCACTGATCGGACGTCCAAACGCCGGCAAAAGCACACTGATGAATTCGCTTCTTGGCGAGAAAATAGCTATGGTGAGCCAGAAAGCCAATGCCACAAGAAAACGCTCGAATGCCATTGTGATGCACAATAGCGCACAACTGATATTTGTTGACACACCCGGGTTGCACGAGAAGGAGAAGGTTCTGAATCAGTTCATGCTCGATGAGGCTCTCAAAGCGATGGGAGATTGTGACATAATCGTCTATCTGGCACCCGTTACGGATTCAATTGAAAATTATCAAAAATTTTTAGATCTAAATCAAAAAAGAGTGAAGCACATCATTGTGTTAAGCAAGATCGACCAGGTCTCTCAAGAGAAACTTTTTAAAAAAATTGCCCAATATAATCAATTTTCCGATGAATTCGAAGCGCTGATACCCGTTGCCGTGCCGCGTAAAGTCGGGCATACCGATCTGCTCAACACCCTTGAGAAGCTCTTGCCGGAATCACCCTATCTTTACGATCCCGAAGATTTAACGAGTGAACTTGTCAGAGATATCTATGCGGGTTTTATTCGTGAAGCTATTTTTGAAAACGTAAGCGATGAGATCCCCTACGAGTCTGACGTTTTTATTGATAAGATATACGAAGAGGGTAAAGTAGATAAAATCTATGCGACCGTGATCATCGAAAAAGAGAGCCAAAAACCAATCATAGTAGGAAAAGGCGGCTCTACTATCAAACGAATAGGCAAATCAGCCCGACAAAAGATTGAAGCACTTAGTCAAAAACAGATCTTTTTAAGCCTTGAAGTGAGTGTAAAAAAGGGTTGGAGCAAAGATAAAGCATTCTTAGAGGAGCTAGGTTATAAACAATGAAACTTCTTTGGTTCTTCACTATAACACTATCGCTCTATGCGAACTCTCTACTTGACCACTACCGTACTCACGGTATAGAAGGAATCGAAAAAGAGCTTGATTATGCATTAACAAACAAAGAGTACTGGGTTCAATATCTTCAAAATAAAGACACGACATTCGGATATGTCGAAGGGTACTCCTATATTCTCACATGCGATAAGAACTCCTCTACGCTCACTCTCTATAAGATGAATAACGAGGGGTTTGAACCCGATAAGGAGTTCAATGCCTTTACCGGAAAATACAAAGGAGACAAGGTCAAAGAGGGTGATCTTCGAACCCCTACGGGCATCTATACCTTCACAAAGAAAATCGACAAACTCGACTCTTTTTACGGGCCGCTTGCCTATGTCACCTCATACCCTAACGTATATGATAAATACAACGGCAAAAACGGTTCGGGAATTTGGCTTCACGGTCTGCCGATTGAACAAGAAAGAGAAGAGTACACCAAAGGATGTATAGCGATCGAAAATCCTAGCCTACTTGCTTTAGATAAAAAGATTAACTACGAAAAGACCCTCTTAATCATCAAAAACTCTAAAGAGAACAACACCATATCCAAAGAGACGATAGGCTCGATACTCGCTCAGCTCTATGCCTGGCGTTATAGTTGGGCCTATAATGACATTAAAAGCTATCTCTCTTTTTACAGCGACGATTTCAAACACTCTAACGGCATGGAGATCAATCGCTTTAAAAGCTATAAAGAGAGGATATTCAAAAAAAATGAATCTAAGACTATCCTCTTTAAAAACTTAAGTGTTATTCCCTACCCCAACAAAGAGAAGACCTTTCAGATTACATTCAATGAAATCTACACCTCTCCAAGCTATAAATTTGAAGGGAACAAAACGCTTCTTGTGCGTCTTAAAAACAGTAAAATAGAAATATTTGCCGAGCAATAAGCGTATAAGACACTTTTTAAGAACAAATAAGTTACAATCTAAACTTGTTTGTTTTTTTGTTCTTAAAATGGCACTAAAAATGCTTTTTAAACAATTAATTCAATTTAACTATAGTTTTTTTGTTTTTTGTCGATAATTGACTCACTAATTGTGAGTTATCTAAAATTGTTAGTAATAGTTTGAAGGGAAATGAGGATTTATTCATGTCAAAAGGTAGTGGCCACTCTTTTTCAAGTGTTATTTCGATAGATCCCTATAAAGGCTCATACCTATCGGGAATATCAAGCTTCTTAACACAGACCTCGCTCCCCGAGTATGCCAAAGATCAATACGCAATATCGTATATCAATACGCAAGCGTTTTTGCATACGCAGATCTCTATCAGTAAAAATATCCCGGATGAAGACCTTTTAGACGCCATCACGAATGCCGTGTATGATGAAATGGCACTTGACCAGGCCATCACTTACCAGATCCAATTCATTCAAGCATATAACAATCTCGACGAGACGAATAAAACATTTCATGTTTTCATCGTAGATCCACTCAAAATCAATGAAATTTTTGAAGAGCCGGTTAGAAAACTCAAGTATATCGATACCATTATTCCTCTGCCGCTTCTCTATAAATCGCTCTATTCACGCGATCTCATAGATCACAGCGGCGTGCACTGTTTCCTCTCTTTTGATGAAGCAGATTCAAGCATCACGGTCTATAAAGAGCGAGAGTTCCTCTTCACTAAAACACTTAAGTACTCAATCACGAATATGCATGAGAGATTTTGTGAACTTTACGGAGAGCGCATCGAGTATGAAGAGTTCATAACATTTTTGATACATACCAATCTCAAAGAGACGCAGAGTCCATATACGGAGTTTGTTTTAAAACTTATCAAAGAGCTCTTCGATAATGTCAACGATATCATTACATACCTTAAACGTGCATACGAGATCGATAAGATTGAGCATGTATATGTAGGTCCTCTGCTCAACAGTGTTACAAAATTAGATGAGCTTGCGGAGTTCGAACTCTCTATCAAGTCGCTGCCGCTTGAGTTTAATTACGGCTTTGAAACCACGGATAGTCATATCACCCCGATCAATGCTATGATGCATATCCACACCGCACTTCCGGAAGATGAGAAGTATCTCTGTAACTTCTCTCATTTTCATCGCCCTCCACGATTTTCACAAAGAGCAAGCGGCAAGTTTTTGATTCTACTTGCCGCATCACTTGTCATAGGTTTTGCTTACCCTATTCTCTATTGGGTCTTAACATACTCCCAATCACTGCAATATGATCTCTTATCTCAAGAGTATGCGAACCTGCATAATCAAAAAACCACAAGAGAAGCGACCATAAAAAATAAAGAGGCCGATAAAGTCAAAGTTCTCGCTCTTTTAGAGGAAGAAGAGAAGGATTTTAATGATAAAAAAGGTACATTGATTAAAATTCATGAGGTCAAGGCAAGCTATCCGATGAAGGCTAAAATCCTCTCTGGTTTTACCGATGACCTCAACAAGTTTGACGTCAAACTTGAGTCCCTCAACTATTCAGAACTCAACAGCACTAAAAAATTTGAATTTGACCTTGTATCTTCACAAGACAGAAAGATAACTCAGCTTCTTGAGCATCTTACAAAAAACTATGAAGGGGAGTTCGCATTCACTCTCAATAAAATCATTTATGATAAAGAGAGTAAAGTTTATCTTGGAAAATTGAAGGTAAAAATGCTATGAAGATCAATACCGAAGATTACCTACACAATATCGACGCCTACTTTAAAGAGAAGTCTCAAAAAGACACTTACATGATATACGTCATGACATTCGGTGTTATCTTTAGCTTCGCATATCTACTCTTTTGGGACTCCTCTTTTGAAGCATTTGAGCAGAAAAACAGTGAGATTCGAACTTTATCTGAGAAGATCAGTATGGACAATCTTTACATGCAACACAATCCTGAGAGCAAAATAGTCAAACTAGATCAAGAGATACAAGAGACACAAAAGGCACTTGTAGATTTTAAAGATAAAAACCGCTATATAAAATCCAAGATTGAAGCCATTTCATTTTTAATTTATGATGAAAGAACTTGGGGAGAGTATCTAGACTCCATCTCAAACAACGCAAGAGAGTACAAAGTAAAAGTAAACGAGTTTTCCAACACCCTTGTAGAGCATCAAAACTCTTTTGGCCATGTTCTTGATTTAAGCGTCAAGACGACAGGCGGCTACCTCAACACGCTCAAATTCATTAATGCACTTGAACAAAGTAATTTGGTTGTTGATATTCATACTATGAATATTAGCGCAAAAGATGAGCTTGAAACCGATCTAAACATCTCTGTTTGGGGGATCACGTACTAATGAAGAATTATGCTCTATATTTACTCATATTTGCACTCAATACTTTAAATGCCGAAGATCTCTCTTGGGTCGATAAGCAAGTTGACGCTATTAAACCTACTCGTTTAGGCGTAAGCGATAAAAGCATTATGCAGCTGAAGGATCCATTTGTCTTTTTAGAGAAGAACATGACTCCCAAGGATCCTCTAGATACTCCTCAACTCTCTGTCGTACCGAACAACAGTAGAGATACGAATGCATCTAGCGGCACTTCATCACATATCATGCAAAAAGCGATCAACGGCTTTAGACTCAGCGCTATCATTAACAATGCCGTGTTGATCAATGAAACATGGTATAAGCTTAATGATACTATCAACGGATATCGTATTACAAGCATAGGCAAGAGTGACGTGGTATTAAAAAACGATACGGACATGCTTGTTCTGACAACGAAAAGTAAAATTAAAACACTTAAGCTTAAAAATCAATAGGATGATAAGATGATAAAGCTCAATAGATATATTTCAACACTTCTTCTTAGCGTAGCACTTAGCTCTCATCTATTTGCAGATTGCTCTTATGAGCTATTTAGCATAAGCTCTACAAAAGATACGAAGATCATGGATTTCATCGATCAACTGAGTGATGAATGTGAGTTTAGCGTTATAGTCACGGATGCGCATGCTTTAGAGATACTCTCTTCAAGACTGAATAAAACGCATCTTAAAAACCTCACTATCGATGAAGTTTTGGATATCGTGCTTAAAGAGAACAATCTATCCTATTCTCTTGAAAACAACATCTTAAAGATATCCTATTTGACTACCAGGGTCTTTGTGATCGATTATATTCTTTCGCAAAGAAAAGGTACGGGAAGCACAGATATAACACTCTCTTCCAATCAAAACAACAACCAAAATATGAATGGTGCTTCAATGAGTGCAATGGCGACATCCTCGAGTACATCAAGTTCGAACGGCAATAGAACAAAGACAGAGTCCGGTATTAAAATTGAGACGACGGATGAAGTCAAATTTTGGGAAGAGCTTGACCTTGAACTTCAAAAGATCCTGAATCGCCCTGAAGACAAATATAAATCAGAGGCCCCTATCATCAATAAAAATGCAGGCCTCATCACCGTGACAGCAACGCAAAAGCAGATGAGCAGACTTGAATCGTATCTTAAAAGCCTTCAAGACAAAGTTCAACTTCAAGTTTTAATCGACGTACAACTTTTGGCAGTTACGATGAGCGACGGACGTTCAACCGGTATCGATTGGGAGCAACTTTATGCTCTTCAAGACATAAGCGTCGAGATAAATCACGGAAGCGGAACAAAAACACTTGACGATGGCACATCTTATGATCCAACCTCTTTTGTAACCGTAAAAGCAGGCGGTTCTCTCAAAGAGGTAATTAAGTTTTTACAAACACAGGGAGACGTAAACTCTATATCAAACCCAAAAGTATTGACTCTGAACAATCAACCTGCGCTTATCACTGCCGGTACAGAGTATTTCTATAAAATTCAACAATCAACGAATCAGCAGGGAAGCGGCGGGGGCGTTGCGGCAACGACACAAAATGAGTCGATTCAATCGGTTTTTGCAGGTATTTTACTCGATATAACTCCGGAGATATCTGAGAACAAAGCCATTACACTTAAAATCAACCCTTCCCTCTCTGAGACGAGTTCCAATCTCTCTACTTCATCTACGGATAGACAAATGCCGCCTGACTTGAATCGCAGACAACTTTCGTCAGTGGTGACCGTTCAAGATGGAAATCGTATTATTCTAGGCGGTTTGATCACTACTAAAAATAATCATAAAGCCAACAAGGTACCTGTACTTGGGGATATACCTGGATTAAGTTACTTTTTTAGATATGAAGAGGATGTCAAAATCGTAGAAGAGCTTGTTATCATCATAGAACCGCATATAGTCGATCGAAGTAAAAATGATCTCTCACTGAGTGATCTTGGATATGAGGGTTTAACGGATGAGATTGTCAAAACAAGCTCAAATAGATCATCTCTCCAACCAAAACAAGAGTAATATGAACCTCAATATTTTTGATGAGTCTAAAGATGTTTTTTTAGATATCGTAAATGCTAAGGATTATGTGCAGCTCGATAGAGTTGCACTGATTTATCAGACATTAAAAGAGTCTGTTCAAAAACCTCTTAAGATGATACTTCTATACGGTAAACCCGGAACAGGCAAGAGCATGTTCCTTACAAAACTTCATAGTGAACTCTCTCAAACTCAAAACGTCATACTTTACAGCACTCCTATACTGGATGAAAAGGAGTTTTATAAAGCGTTGGGACGAGATATCTGTGGACTTGAAAGCAGTGAAGAGCTCTCCTTCCCATCACTCATCTCTCTTCTAGAAAAGAGTGAACCAAGTAGCATTCCTCTTGTATTACTCGATGAAGCACAGCTCTACTCTAATACTCTGATGGAGAAGATACGACTTATATCCGATACACGAAAAGTCAAATTCGTCATTACGCTTCATAAGACGGAAAAAGAGGATTTAATTGCAAAAGAGCACTTTCAAACACGTATTTGGGAGAGTATCGAACTTGAAAATGCTTCAGCTTCCGAACTGAAGATATATATTCAAAAAAAACTGATGAAAGCCAATAATTTTGATACGGCAAACATGTTTCAAAATAGCTCAGTCAACACGATATACAGCTTCACACAGGGCAACTATAGAGATACCAACAAGCTTCTCTACGGTCTTTTTGAAATCTATAGCTACTATCTTCAAAATATGCCGCACAAAATTAATACTACGGCGATATCATCTAAGATTATAGAGATGGCCGCAATTCATACAGGGCTTCTAGATGCTTAATATTCACGACCTAGAGAGACGTTGGCTACGTTATAAAATCAAATCTTACGCACCTTATGTCGTAAGCGCTCTTGCAATCTCCATCATCTCATTCATTTTGGTCTCATATTATCAATCATCCTACTCCGAAAATGATTTGGACAAAAATATTACCCAAGAGAAGAGTATTCAAATCATAAAGAGCGATATAAATAATTCGGATACTCAAAAGCATGAAGAGATTCAAATAGCTGAGCACAACACTACCGAATCAAATGCAACCACGGCACCGGTAAATGAGAGAGTTGAACCGCAAACCCTTATTACTCAAACTGCTAAATCTCATGATATCGAAGAGAAGATCATACTTGTTCCCTCATTGGATTTTATGAAAAAAATCAGAGGAGACTCCATACCGGCGTATGATGAAAATAGTGAACCTGCGAACCGTTTTGAAAATATAGAAGAGCCTAAACAAGAAGAAGAGAAACTGATACTTCAACCAGTCAAAATCATCAAATCACCAAAAGAAGAGACCTCTAAAGTCAATATCACCAGAGACTCTTCGGAAGATGATATTTCTCATGTCATTAAGAGGTTTAAAAAGAATAACAATCCGGCTCTTAGCCTATTTATAGCAAAGAAATACTATGAAATGGGCAACTATCAACAATCCTATAACTACGCACTCATGACCAATGAGATCAACAACAATATCGAAGCGAGCTGGATTCTTTTCGCCAAATCTCTTGTTAAGCTCAATGAGCGAGAGATGGCAGTAAAGACACTCAAACAGTATATTGACCACTCAAAATCAAATCAAGCTAAAATTCTGCTTGATGAAATTGAAACAGGAAAATTCAAATGAAATTAATTCTTTTACTCTCACTCTCGATTTTACTCTTTGCCGACCTTAAAGAGAAGATGGTGGATTTATATCAAAACCAAAAATATGAAGAGGTCTGCAACCTAGGATTTGACTACTTCAAAAACAACAAACAAGATGAAGAGTTTTTATCGCTCTACGCTTTTTCGTGCCTTGAATCAGACTATATTGATAGAATTGCACTCCCCACTGCTCTTTTAAAGTTCACTAAAGATTCACGCGCCAATGCAGCCTATTTTTCGGTCATATTGATGCAAAAAAAACTTCTCTACCATGCCTTGGTCGATGGCTACGACCTCTCGAAAATGGATCTGCCGACGACCGAACACGTTCTCTCTAAAGTTTTTGATCTTTACTCAAAACTAGGGAAACACGACCCGCGTGCATTTTATATTTTCGAAGATGCAAAAGACCCTAAGCTGACGTATAAACTCTATTTGGTTCGAGAAGAGCCGCTGAGCAAAATGGTTATTGAGGAGTATTATGATACAATGGCCCTTAAAAGACACGTGTACTGGTAATTACGATGGATAGAATCACTCAAGACTTAATTGCCGATGGCTACATTATGAAAGCTCAAGTCGATAGACTTGTAGCAAAAGGCATCCCAAACGAACTTATCTTAAGAGATATTACCCTCTCAGGCTTTATGACGATGGATAGGCTGATACGCTATATCGTCCAAAAGATTAAGACGGGAGTCTATGAGCTCTCTATCATAGAGGGCTACGACTATATCAAAGAGCAAAACGTTCTCAGAAAACTCTCCGAAGAGGAGAACATACTCTTTATCGACCTCGACTCTATGGATATGGACTATCGCCTTACGGAACGAATCCCCCTTGTACAGCTGAAAAAGTTCAACGCCATTCCGCTTTTTGAAGATGATTTAAGCGTGACAATCGCATTTAACGATCCGCTTGATATACAGGCTCAAGAGGCTATTCAAAGACTCTTTCCTAAAAAGCCCATCAAAATCGCCGTAGCAACAAAAAAGCAGATCGAATCATACCTTTTCAAAGTCGAGCTTAAAGATAGCGTCAAGGGACTGGTCAAAAAGATAAGGGATGAACTCAACTCAATCTCGACTATCGAACAGCAGCAAGAGGCATCATCGATACTGCTTCTCATTGACGTTATCCTCAAAGCCTGTATCAAAGGACGCGCAAGTGATATCCATATAGAACCGACCGAAAAGAACTGCGTTGTTCGCGGACGCGTCGATGGCAAACTTGCAGAGATATTTATCTTTGAAAAAGATATCTATCCACCCCTTGCATCAAGACTGAAACTGCTTGCCAATCTTGATATTGCCGAGAAGCGTAAGCCTCAAGACGGACGTTTTTCCACGCTTGTCGGAGCACTCGAATACGATTTTCGTATATCGACCCTCCCAATTTTATACGGCGAGTCAATAGTTATGAGGGTTTTGGATAAACAAAAAGCTCTTGTGAAACTTGAAGACGCCGGAATGGACAGCGAAAGCTATTCAAAACTTTTGAAGGCACTCAAGGCCCCTTATGGAATCATCCTCGTCACGGGACCGACTGGAAGCGGTAAGACGACCACACTCTACGGCGCACTCAATGAGCTTAGAAATGTCGAAGACAAGGTCATAACCGTAGAAGATCCGGTCGAGTATCGTATGAACCTCATTCAACAAGTTCAAGTCAATCCAAAAGTCGGTCTCAGTTTTGCGGACGCGCTTCGTTCAATTCTTCGTCAAGACCCCGATAAAATCATGATCGGTGAGATTCGTGACCAAGAGACCCTAGAGATTGCTATTAAAGCCGCACTAACCGGGCACTTGGTAATCTCTACGCTTCACACCAATGATGCCATCAGCGCGATTCCTCGTATGGCTGATATGGGAATTGAACACTACCTCATCAGCGGTGCGCTTGTCGCCATTCAGGCACAACGTCTCGTGCGTAAAATCTGTAAAAACTGTAAGGTTCAAGAGAATATTCCCGCTTCAACTCTCGAGGAGATCAAAGCCTATATTCCCGATGGAGCGAAATTCTATAGGGGTAAAGGTTGTCGAGAATGCAACGACACGGGCTATATGGGAAGGGAGATGATCTGCGAGGTGCTCAATATATCAGAAAGTCTCTCTGCGCTTATTGCCAAGGGGGCCTCGAAAGATGCTATGATTGAACAAGCAAAAAAAGATGGATTTATTGGAATTTTTGAGAACGGGATCCAAAAAGCACTTGACGGCGTCACATCCATCGAAGAGATATTAAGGGTGGCAAAAGGATGAAATATTTTATCGCTACAGTACTAACAAAGGGCAAAAAAGAGAATTTTGCATTTTATGCCAACGACAAAAAAGAGGCGCTCAATATCGCCAAGCTCAAGCAGACTGGAATCATCATAAAAGTTGAAGAGGGAACGGAACCACTCTCTGAACAATTCAAGCGTCTCAAACAGAATTTAACACAAAATATGAGACGTAAAAAGATTCAGCCCGATGCACTTATAGGTGCAATAAGACAGCTGGCCGTAATGTCGAATGCCGGGATCTCGATTCACGACTCTCTCGGAGAGATTGCGAAAGCTACGACAGACGAAAGCCTTAAAAATGTTTTCGGAAAACTGGCCGATGATATCAACTCAGGGCACTCGCTCTCAAAGTCTTTAGAGAACTTCCGCTTTGAAGTGGGCAATCTTACTATTGCAATGGTACAGCTTGGCGAAAAAACCGGTAATCTAGCTGAAGCACTACACTCGCTAGCAAATATGCTTGAAGAGATTCGAAAAAATGTCATTAAGTTTAAAAAAGCGATGGCCTACCCTAGAAACGTAGCTATCGCCATCGCTATCGCTTTTGTCGTCTTAATATCTTATGTTGTGCCTGAATTTAAAGCGATATTTGAAGAGCTCAACACCGAACTGCCCCTACCGACCCTTATCCTTTTGGAGTTAGAGAATCTCTTTAATAATTACGGGCTCTATGCTTTAGCTATCTTATTTATCACCTTTAGCACCCTGCGATATCTTATCAATACGAGCGCCAAGATACGCTACGGCTGGCATGAACTACTCCTTAAAACCTATTTGATCAAAAATATCATTAAATATGCCACGTTAAGCCGTTTTACCCTTGTATTCTCTGAACTTGTACGTGCAGGAATTCCTATTGCAGAGGCCTTAGACACCTCTATAGGGATGATAGACTCTCTACCGCTTAAACAGAAGCTCGGTACCGTAAGGGTAAATGTCGAGAAGGGTGGAGCGCTCAAAAAAGGCTTAAGCGAGACAGGTCTGTTTGAAAATATGGTTATTCAGATGGTAGGAGCAGGAGAGGATAGCGGTTCACTCGATGCCATGATGCAAAAAGTTGCCGAGTATTTTAAAATGAAGTTCGATGCGATAATCGACAACCTCTCAAGTGCTATCGAGCCGATTATGCTTATTCTCATTGCATGTATGATTATCTTACTTGCGCTGGGTATCTTTATGCCTATGTGGGATATGGGCAATGCGGCTCATGGGCGTTAAAAGAGTTTGATGACTCTCTCAAGCCTCTTGATAAAGCCTAAAAGCACCTCTTTTGGTGCTTGAACCCTATATATTGCTTTTGATTCGAATCTCTTCTCTAGCGTCTCAATTTCACATGCCGTTATCTCATAGTCGATCAAGCGTACATCAGAGTACTCCGCCTCAAAACTTAATAATTGAAGCTCTCTGTACTCTATGAGCCGAGCCTCTCCTAATGAAGCGTTGACGGCATCGCTATAGGCCCTGACGAGACCTCCCGTTCCTAGCTTGGTTCCTCCAAAATATCGGACAACGATAACGGCGACATTCACAAGATCAGCACCCTGCAATACCATGAGCGAAGGCTTGCCGGAAGTTCCTTTTGGCTCTCCGTCATCACTTGAGTGCTCTACGATCTGTTGAAACTCATTGAGATAACGATAGGCTGTTACAAAGTGACGCGCTTTGGGATGTTCTGCTTTTAAAAGTGTTAACGTAGATGTAAAATCTCTATAAGGTATAAGATGAGCTATAAATTTCGACTGCTTGACTTCAAGAGTAAAATGCGAGCTATTTTGAAGGGTTTTCATGAAAGAGCTAAACTTCACATGCCGAACAATTATGGCATGTGAAAAGAGTTTTTATGCCAGATTCGTAAAGATGTGCTGCACATCTTCATCATCTTCCAATCTATCGATAATCTTATCGATATCTGCTTGTTGCTCTTCTGTTATCTTCACAGGTGAGTTTGCCATTCTCTCTAGGGTTGCTTTTGTAATTTCGACTCCTAAGTTTTCTAAAGCTTCATTAATCGTTCCAAAACTTTTATAATCACCCGTTATAATGACAACACCCTCTTCTTCTTCGAGCTCTTCCAAACCAGCATCAATAAGTTCAAGCTCTAGCTCTTCAAGGTCCAATCCCTCTTTGAGCTTGAATTCAAAAACGGCTTTACGGCTAAACATAAACTCTAATGAGCCGTTTGTAAGCATCTCACCGTTATTTTTATTTAAAACGCTTTTTACGTTCGCTACGGTACGAGTATTATTGTCGGTAGCACACTCAATAAACAGCAAAACACCGTGCGGTGCCTTCGCCTCAAAATTTACCTCAACCATATTTGCGAGATCTTTTGACGATGCACGCTTGATTGCCGCTTCAATGTTTTCTTTTGGCATATTCTCCGCTTTTGCATTCAATATTGCCGTACGGAGTTTTGCATTCATATCAGGATTGGGACCGCCCTCTTTAGCTGCCATCGTAATAATTTTTCCTAACTTTGGAAAAAGTTTTGACATTGCACCCCAACGTTTGAGTTTGGATGCTTTTCTATATTCAAATGCTCTACCCATCTTGATTAATCCTCTCTAAATTTTTTGCCGAAATTATAGCAAACTAACTTGCTTGTACGATTGAAATAGAGCCTATAGTTCCATAATCGATCTCTATTTTTGATTTTTGTTCATCTTTTGTAAAGAGGATATGGAGTTCTCTTAGGCTGAGATCTCTATTTTTATAGAGTTCTATCTTATACCCATCCAAAACCGAAGCGACGTTATCGATTATCTTTGAGCTCAGCTTTGACCAATGTCTCTTGAGCCTCTCTTCATTCTCGCCAAAAAATCCATCTTGCTCATACTCTATATCGGCATATTGATCCGCGACTAAGTTGAGCTTGTTAAATAGTGTTTGCGACTCTATAAGAAGCTCTTTTAATCTCTCGTAATCCTCTTCTACTAGCATACTTTACTCTCTTTAAAAATGAAGTGTGTATAATACCATATCAAAGAAGGAAGTTATATGCGCTTAGGCTTTAGATTAAAACACTATCTTTTTAGCGCCTTTAGAGAGATATTTGTTCATCACCACAGTTCACTGGAGTTTCGTGCAAAGGTATTCGCGCTCATTATATCTGCCAATCGTGATGCGAAAGTCGAAAATTATATCATCGTTAAAGAGCTTGCTACCGAGATATATAAAGGTGATGAGGATAGAGCCAATCTCCTTATGATCACGACCAAAGAGCTGGTTCAAAAAGTAAACGAGAATAACGGGCTTGATATCGATACGCTTGTAGAGAATATTCAAAGAGATATCCGCAATGTTCCGCGTTTTGCAAAAAAAATAGACCCTCAATCGCTGAACAGATTCATCGAACTGACGCACGATCCGGATACACGAGCCTATCAAAACAATATAGTCGAATTTCTAACGACTCTCAAAAGAGAGACCCTGCAATCCAAATCTATAGAGATATTAAAAGAGGAAGAGCAGCTAGCTAAAGCTTAAACTTCTCTTTTTCAAAAAAACTCTCTTCCGAAATATTTTTAAAAGCAGCGTTTAAGCTGGTAAACAACGATGGGAACTCCTTCTCCATGGTATGTAGCATACTTTTGGTATTCGCTCTTGCATAAGGCATCTTTATGTCAAAACGCATAGCGGGACACGCCTCATCACCGATCGTCGGCATTTCATTATCGAGCGCACATGCAGCCAACTGACGCTCTCTCATCTGAATCAACGGACGAATGACGATAAGCCCGTTGCTTGCTCTATATTTTGGAGCTAACGATCGAAGCTGGCCGTTATAGATAAAGTTCATAAAAAAACTCTCCGCCGCATCATCCATGTGATGCCCCAAAGCTATTTTATTACACCCGAACTTCAATGCAGCACTATAAAGAGAACCTCTTCTCATACGTGAAAAGAAGCTGCAAAACGAGGAGTTCTCACGAATTTTTTCACCGGCGATTGAGTAGATATTGGTATCGTATATCTCATGTGGAATCCCATGTTCCGCACAATGAGCTATCAGCTTCTCAAAATTTTCACCCATACCGTATGAGACGGTCACCGCTAAAAATTCAAATTTGAACGGAGCTCTTCGCTGCTGCTCTTTGAGAGCATGCACCATCGTTAATGAATCTTTTCCGCCGCTCAGACCGACAAGTATCTTATCGCCCTCTTCAATGAGACCAAACTCGGCATTTGTCTTGCCAAGCTGACTCATAATCTTTTTTGATAATTTAACGCCCAAGCTCTTCCACCATTTTCATTATAAACTCTGCACTCTCTTCTGCACTGCTTTCTAAAAATGCGTCAAAACTAAAACTTGCATCCATATCTGCCGCATCGCTGATTGCTCTTAAGATAAAAAATGGAATATCAAGAGCATTACAGACGACTGCAACACTTCCGCCTTCCATCTCTAACGCATCTGCTTCAAAAGTCGTTCCGATCCAGTTTTTTCTCTCTTCATTCGCGACGAATTGATCACCGGTTGCTATGACGCCTTCTAAAACCTTTTTATTCATGCTATTAGCAACGCTCAAGGCTATATTACATAATCTCTTATCTGTTTCGATATAGACCGCTCCACCGGGAACAAAGCCGTATGGATGCCCAAAAGCTGTTATATCAAGATCGTGTTGACATAGCTTTGTTGCAACGACAATATCACCGACTTTTAGCTTTGGATTGATACCGCCGGCAACGCCGCTAAAAAGAAGCTGCTGGGCACCAAACTTTTGTATCATAGTAGAAGCCGTAAGAGCTGAAAAGACTTTACCTATTTTAGAGTAGGCGATCACTAACTCTACACCCGCATATTGAGCCTCATAGTAAGTGTTTCCTGCATACTCTTGTGAAGTGTATTGACCCACTTTTTTTAAAATCGGTTCTATCTCTTCAGGCATAGCCCCCATAATTGCAATTTTCATCTCAATCCTTCAATCTCAAATATTTCAATTCTTTCATCAAACTTAGCCATTTTATGGACTACACGAGCATCTTCGCTTATCACGCAGCTGCCGCCCCAAAAACCAAGCCCGTCTTCAAAACCGACCCTATTTATAAAGAGCACTTTTGCATCGCATTGAAGTGCTGCGGATTTGAGAAGCGAATACCACTGATCTTCTATTAAAAGTTTATCATCTTCAAAGCCTCTAGCAGGCGAAGCGGCCAAAACGATTATGACGTCAGGATCCTCTTGATGCAGCTGATAGTGAAGCTTTGCACTCCAAAGATCTTCACAAACCAAAAGTGCTATTTTGGCATGTGAAGTATGGAAACTTCTAAAAGAGTCACCGGCGCTAAAGTAGCGTGCCTCTTCAAACATACCGTAATTTGGCAATTCTACTTTATTGTGTTGATAGATGAGTTCACCCTTACTGTAGTAGAGTGCAGCATTGCGAAAGACTTTTTTATCTTTGAGGGCAATACCTAATGCAATATCTATCTCCCAACTCAACTCTTTGAGCTCTTCAAGCTCTTCAAGAGTATAGGCATCTTCATAGAGTTTATCCTGAAGCATGTACCCATTCATAGCCAGTTCGGGAAAGAGGATCAAATCGGCACGCCCGATATGGCTTTTTACCTGATTAACTATATCTGAGTAGTTACGTCTGCTTAAGGATGGTGCACTTTGAACGAATGCAACTCTCATTATGCACAAACAGCCTCGACTACTGCTGCAAGCGACGCTCCGTCTGAAATATTAAGTGTTTCAAGATCTTTGGCGATACGTTTATTCAGGCCTTTTAAGACAGAACCGTTACCAAATTCGATCGCTAAATCTATTTGCGAGGCCACTGCCTCGATTGATTGTTTATACTTAACAGGCTTGACAAGCTGCTCTTTGAGCAGATAGATCGCATCCTCTTTTGTACTATATGGCATCGTCGTAACATTAGAAACAATCGGCGCTTCAAACGACTCTTTAATCATCTTCTCCATCAGCTCTGCTAAGGGCTCTTGAGCAGAGCCAAGTAGATCACAATGGCTTGCTACGGACATATTGAGCAGCAAAGCTCTCTTAGCTCCGGCAGCTTTAAAAGACTCTTCCATTGATATAAGATCTTCTTTCATTCCCGCGACCACCAGCTGCCCGTCTTGATTATAGTTGGCTGCCCAAACTTTTTTCCCCGCAGAACGTGCCTCTTCACACACTCTCTCGACAGATGCATCATCAAGACCGACGATTGCCATCATACCTGCCTCTATATTCTCACATGCCGACTGCATTAAAGCCCCTCTATGATGCACTAACTCTACGGCATCCACATAATCAATAGCACCGCTGGCACAAAGAGCTGAAAACTCGCCTAGAGAGTGCCCCAAAAAGAGCTCTGCTTGAATATCGGGACATGCCTCTTTGAAGAGTCTATAAGCAACCATTTGAACAAGTAATATCGCAGGTTGAGTATATGCCGTTTGATTCAATCTCTCATTCTCACTAAAGATAAGCTCTTTGAAATCAACACCTATTCTTTCACCTGCTTTTGCGAACATCTCCCTTGCGATTTCTGAATTATCATAAAAATCTTTTCCCATACCGACCGCTTGACTACCTTGACCGGCAAAAATCATTGCAATTTTTTTTGACATATTAATCCTTGTATAAATATTTATCGTTTTCTGCTATTTTTTTTCTAAGAGTGTTTCTATTGAGTCCTAACCTATCCGCCAATTGTAGTTGTGACTTGTACTTTTGCAGCCCTGCATTGATAAGAGGTGCTTCATAAAGATACAAAAAGTTTCTATAATCACTATTAGAACCTAGTTTTGCCAAAAGGTAATTCTCCATGATATGCATCAGCTCTTTATCCGTAATATCATCGAGAAGATAGTTCATCATGACCTGTCGCTTCAGCGATTTTGCATTCAGCGTTATATCAGGCGTAAAACCCTCAAAATTGAACTCTTTTTTGCAGGCAAACAGTTCAGATGCCTCTTGTGCAAACTTTTGAATCAATGCTTTGACATCTTCGGGTCGTTGCGCCAAAGATGGAATATCAAACTTTATACTGAATATCTCATCAAGACGCTCATGCACAAAGGAGGTCTTCGCAGTTGCAATCAGCCGAACCGAGTTGGCAGATACCGACTCTAATACTTTAAGAAGATTAGGTGAATGTTCCAAGTTGTAGATAACTATCTTATCGGTATTACCCAATACGGTTATTATCTCATCATGAAGCGATGCATCCAAAGTTGGTGCATCGGGAAGAATATACTCTGCTAGACTACTCTTGCCAACACCGATCTCACCCGTAATTAAAGCGTTGACATTGAGTGTTTTTAAGAGTGTAGCTGTTTTGAATGCCTGGTTGGAAGCATCAGAAGCAGTTACAAAATTAGTGACATCCACAGCCATGGCCACCGCCACTACCACAGCATCCAGATTTTTCTACTCTATTTTCAGCCGGGATACCCGTCATGGCCTCCTCTGCTGATGCATCACGAATATTATTGATAGTAATACTGAACATTAAATCTTTCCCTGCTAAAGGATGATTAAAATCTATCACAACCTCTTCGTCACGAATCTCTTTAACGATCACTTGTACCGTGCCGCCGTCTTCACCTTGACCATAAAGCGTCATACCGACTTCTAGATCGATACCTGCAAATTGATCTTTCGGTACGTTTTGTTTTGCGTTATCGTCATAGACTCCGTAAGCGTCTTGTGCCTTTACGAGTACGTCGCCTTTTTCTCCGATTGACATATGAGCAATACCGTTCTCAAGTCCAGGAATGATCTGTCCTTTTCCAAACATAAAAACAAGCGGAGCACCGCCAATATTGCTGTCAACAACTTTACCGCCGTCGCGAACTTCGTATTCGATTGATACAATCTGATTTGTCTCTATTGCCATAATATTTCAACCTATATAATTAATTTGAATGCGATTTTATCATAATAACTTATATTCTTTCT
Organism: Campylobacterota bacterium; assembly: GCA_014764025.1. GTDB lineage: Bacteria > Campylobacterota > Campylobacteria > Campylobacterales > Sulfurimonadaceae > JACXUD01. Next base: position 31,035 of record JACXUD010000003.1, read on the forward strand.
GAAAGCAAAAAAATAAGTAGCTTTAGGGCACCTCTAAAAACTCTACGCGGCTTTAGCTTTAGGAGATTTTTGCTTAAGTCAAGGCGACGCGAAGAGCCATAGCTAAAGCTACGGCGATG
>JACXUD010000236.1 GCA_014764025.1 Campylobacterota bacterium
TGGGCGAAGATTCCTGAATCGGTCGCTTACATGGGAAGTTTGGAGTTCTCCAAAAAACTGCTCAAAGAGGCACACGTTGCCGTAGCACCGGGGATCGGATTCGGCGAATACGGCGAGGGGTATGTGCGTATCGCACTTATTGAGAACGATAAACGTATCCGCCAAGCGGCTAAGAACATCAAAGATTTTTTGAAAAAATATGCACAAGAGGGTAAATAGAGCGTTATGAATATAGGTATAGTCGGTGTAGGGACGGTAGGAAGTAGTGTTGCAAAGATCTTAAAAGAGAATGCAGATGTCATCTCAGCTCGTGCCGGTGTCGATATATTCGTAAAATCAGGGGTTGTTAAAAACCTCTCTAAAGATCGCGGTTTGGATATCAAACTGACAACAGACGTAGATGAACTTCTAAACGATGAGAGTATCGATGTGATCGTGGAGCTCATGGGCGGTGTCGATGAGGCTTTTGAGGTCGTGAAAAAGGCACTCGCCAAAGGCAAAGGAGTTGTAACTGCCAATAAAGCTCTTTTGGCGTACCACCGTTTCGAGCTTCAAGAGATGGCGAAAAAAGCGGCCTTTGAGCTTGATACGGCCTATGCGGGATGTTTTGAGTATGAAGCAAGCGTAGCAGGCGGAATCCCTATTATCAACGCGCTTCGCGACGGACTCTCGGCAAACCATATCGAGTCTATCCGCGGTATCATCAACGGTACGTGTAACTACATGATGACCAAGATGATGAACGAGGGCGTCGAGTACGCATCAATCCTTAAAGAGGCGCAAGAGCTCGGCTACGCAGAGGCGGATCCTACTTTTGATGTGGGCGGCTACGACGCGGCGCATAAACTCCTTATCTTAGCTTCCATCGCATACGGCATCGACGTAAAGCCCGAAGATATTTTAATCGAGGGGATCCAAAACGTCTCTAAAGACGATATCGCTTTTGCAAAAGAGTTCGGCTACGTCATCAAACTTTTAGGAATCGCTAAAAAAGATAGCGACGGCGTCGAGCTTCGCGTTCATGCATGTCTGATCAAAAAAGATGAGATGATCGCCAAAATTGACGGCGTGATGAACGGCATCAGCGTCGTGGGCGACAAAGTGGGCGAGACGCTCTACTATGGCCCTGGTGCCGGCGGGAATGCTACGGCAAGCGCGGTCGTTGCCAACATCATCGATATTGCGCGAAGCGGCAAAAGCAAGCCTATGATGGGGTATGACAAACCGATGGAGGGTGATTTCACGCTCAAATCCATCGAGGATATCGTATCGAAATACTATCTGCGTATCAATGTCTCCGACAAAACGGGGGTCTTGGCAAAGGTGACAAAGCTCTTTGAAGAGAACAACATCTCTATCGAGATCATCTTTCAAAAGCCGACATCGGGAACTTGTGCTAACTTGTTGATCTCTACGCATCTGGCATGTGAAAAGGATATTCGTAACCTTATCACTGCGCTTGAGGCATTAGAGTTTGTCAATAAAAAACCGGTGATGATTAGAATCGTATAAATCGAGTTCTTTTAAGTCCATATTCATTGATAAATTTTTATAATCTCCTGTAATGCTACGGGAGGTTTGGATGCTGCGCTACACTTTTATCTCATTTCTATTACTTTTGTTAGTCGGTTGTAACTCGTCAGAAACGTCAAGCGGCGATGCTAAGCCTCAATTTAGTATCTCAAGATCACCGATCAACAGTACGCCTATAAGCATTAATCAAAAGATTGTGCTTCAATTCACTTCACTCATCGATGACAGTACGGTCAACGGCAACAGTGTATATATTTTGGATGAGACGAACGCATCGGTCGGTTTAGTTTTGGAAATTGGTCCCGATGAGACGCAAAAAGATAAGATAGCCTTGACTCCTTATGAGTATTTCAAGCCATCTTCGAGATACACCATCGTGGTTACGCCTGCACTTCAAGATAAGTATGGGCGCTCTTTGGCAAGAGAGTATAGGTTCGAGTTCAGCACACTTGCAGATCTGCCGGATAACACGCCACTAGGACTCAGAGCGATCACCCCGCAAAACGGTGCGACGGATGTGCTCAAGCAGAGCAGTATCACCCTTGATTTTAATAAATCGATCTCGGCCGCGCCTGCCTATGATGGACAAAACGCTCTTGTGGTGCGCGCGGATGGCGCTGCAGTAAGCGGAAGCTACGAGGTCTTTAATTCGCTCTTGACCTTTACGCCAAACTCGCCCCTGCCCCTTGATAGCAACATCACCGTTGCTCTTAGCGGTTCGATCTCTGATCTCTACTCTAACCAATACAGCACGGCGCAGAGCTGGTGGTTCAAGACGAGAAGTGCGACGAATGATATAGGCGTCAATCAAAACTACAAAGAGCTCGCAAGATACGAGTCTAATGAACCCGCTTCTTTGGTGAGGGGACTCTTTGGAGCAAACGGCAACTCATTTTTCGCAGTTGCGTCCGGAAGCGAAATTGATATCTATGAGGTCGATTTTTCGAACTACCCTTCGATACCTCAAATACGCTATAAAAGCAGCTTTTCTTTGGCCTCCGGAGTTGAGAGCATGGTTGCGATAGGTGCGGACAGAGTTGTTGCAGGCACGCAAAGCAGCGGTATATACTCTTTGATGCTTGATGCCAATGCAACTCTTAAAGAGATCTCGCACATCAATTCAAGCGAGGCGAT